>JANOLT010000345.1:0-4715 GCA_031419915.1 Holophagaceae bacterium | reverse complement strand
ACCGAAACCCATTTTCTTGAAGCCCTGGAAGCAGGTGCCGACGCAGTGCTGGCGGCCACCCTTTTCCACGAAGGCACCTTACCCATCGCGCAACTGAAACAATTCCTGAGCGAGCGGGGCCAGCTCATGCGACTGGAGGAACCATGCAACCGATGAACGCGCTTCGATTCAATTTGAACGTTTTGCATTTCGACGAGACGGGTCTCATTCCTGGCGTAGTGCAGGCGCCCTCCGGCGAGGTGCGCATGGTCGGCTACCTGAATCGCGAAGCCCTGGAAAAGACGATTCAATCCGGCTTCGTGACGTTCTGGAGCCGCTCCCGCCAGACGCTCTGGACGAAGGGCGAAGGCAGCGGCAATCGCTTGAAACTCCTGGAGCTGCGAGCCGATTGCGACAGCGATTGTCTGCTCATCATCGCTGAACCCGTCGGCCCCACCTGCCACCGTGGCACGGACAGCTGTTTTGATGACGAGGCCTCAGATGTTTCATCAGCCACCACGTTGCCCTGGTTGGACAACCTTGAAAAACTACTTCAAAGCCGCAAGGCCACTGCATCGCTGACTGGCAGCTACACCCAGAAGCTCTTCGCCCAAGGTACCGATCGCATCGCGAAAAAGGTCGTGGAAGAAGCAGGCGAGGTGATCCTGGCCTCCAAGAATTATGAGCGCGAAACGACGGATGAAAACCGTGAGGACCTGATTGGTGAAGCCGCGGATCTGCTGTTCCATCTGGAGCTGCTGCTGGTGGATCGCGGCCTGAGTTTGCACGACGTGGTCGCCCTGTTGAAGGCCCGCCACTTCGGCAGGAGCGGAAAATAATGGCCACGCACACGCCGCATTTCCCCGACCTGCTCTTTTCCGGCGCCGCCCGCCTGCGGCGCTGGGAGGGCCTCCTCATGAGCCAGCTCGCGAACGCGGGCTATTCCGAACTTCGATCCTCGCTGGTGATGCGTGAGCCCCACGAAAAAGCTGCATTGCGCTTTTTCGATGGCGACCACCTGTTGGCGCTGCGCTGGGACTACACCACGGCCCTGGCGCGGATGCTTTCGAAAAGGTTCGCGGAACCGCCCCCGCGCGTCAGTTACGCCGGTGCGGTTTTCCGCCGGGCGAACCAACCCTGGGAACCCGTGGAGCGCTTCGAGGTGGGATGCGAGCGGATTCACACCGACGAAACCAGCCGTGATGAGGCCGATGTGGAACTGGCCAAGCTCCTCATGACCGTGCCCGCGATACTGGGCCTTCGCGCCGCGATCCTCCAGATCGGCAGCGCCGCGCTGTTGCGGTGTCCCATGGAAGCGGAACGGTTGCCCAAAGAATTGGCGGACGCCGTCACGCGGGCGCTTCTGCGCCGCGCGCCCCACCGCGTGAAAGAAGCCCTCGGCGATCACCCCGCCGCGCCGCGTCTGTTGGCCCATGTCGAGGCGTTGCTCTCGGAATCCGATGGCATCGGCGGATTGCAGGCCCTGGACCGCAGCCCCTATGCCGACCTGTTGAAGGACGAACGCGAGCACCTGAGGAAAACCCTGGAAGCCCTGTCGCCATTCGTTCCCGAAGGCCTGCACTTGCGGTTGGACCTGGCGGACGTGCAGGGGCTGGATTTCTACACGGGCCCCACGCTGCGGCTTTACGCACCGGGCGCACAACAGGAATTGGCCGCGGGCGGCCGCTATGACCGCCTGTATCCGGAACTGGGCAAACCCTGGTTCGCAGCGGGTTTCTGCGTGCGGCTTTCCCCGCTCTTGGATCTGGCGGAAACGCGGCCCGACCTCTTCGATTCACTTGGAGCGGTTGTCCAATGACGCATCTATCGGGACCATTCCACAACCCACCGATCCTCATCGCGTTTCCGAAAGGCCGCCTGGGTGACGAACTGCTCTCCCGGCTTGCGGGCACCGCTTTGGCCTTGAATGAAGCGGCTATGAAATCCAGGGTTCTGCGCATTCCCACCGCGACTCCCCACGTTCAGGTGCTGCTCTTGAAAGGCACGGATCTGCCCCGCTACGTGGCGGCGGGTGTGGCCTCGCTGGGCATCGTGGGTTCGGACACTTTGGATGAAGTGGACGTGGATCTTTTGGAACTCGCGGATCTCAAATTTGGCGCGTGCCGGCTCTCCCTTTGCGGCATGGAAGGCCTCACCCTGGATGCGCTCAAACAAAAACCACACCTGCGCATCGCTACGAAATTTGTGCGGGCCACGGCCGCCTGGCTAAAGCGGGAAAGCCTCACCGCTGAACTGGTGCCGCTGCAAAGCAGCGTGGAGCTGGCGCCGATCCTAGGCTTGGCCGACGCCATCGTGGATCTCGTCCAAACCGGCAGCACCCTCCAGGCCCACGGCCTTGTGGAGATCAGCCTCCTCGGTACAACCTCATCGCGCCTGGTGGCCGCTCGTGGAGCCTATCTCGCCGATCCCGAAAGGCTGCGGCCCTTGGCGAGTGAGTTAATCAGGTTGCTGAGCAAGTAAAGAACCCCCAGATCCCACTTCTTCATCAGGCCTAAAAATCGCGCTGTATGAGATCCTGCTTCTTCTGGCGGGTGAGCCGTTTGATCGCGCGTTCCCGCCGGGTGGCTTCGGCTTGGGTGCCTGCGGGTTCCTGGTAGACCAGTTCAAACGGGCCGCGCCCACGCGTGTAACGCGCGCCTTTGCCCGCGTGGTGGGCCTGCAGGCGGGCTTCGACATCCGGGCTGATTCCTGTGTAAAGCGACCCATCGCCGCAGCGCAGGATGTAGACATGCCAAATGCCCATGGCTCCCTTTGAAGTTGATCTCCTGGGCTTAGTTTGCAGGTACCCACACCCGAAAGCCGCACCTGAATTCCTGCAGGCCGTACACTGGAGGCATGAGCGACGCATTCTCAACCTTCCCCGACACCGCCCGCCTTTGGCTCATGGCGTTCCCGCGGCCTTTGGGCGAAGAAGAAAAGGTCCAGCTCGCAAAAGGCTTCGAGGCCTTCCGCCCTCACTGGAAGACCCATAGCACGTCCATCGAATCGGGCTGGATGCTGCTAGAGGACCAGATTTTCGCGGTGGTGGAAAACACCATGGGCACATCGCCTTCGGGCTGTTCCATAGACGCCATGCTGCGCCAAAGCATCAAGCTCGCCTCCATCCTGGAACTGCCGTTCCTGGATGCTCAAAGCATCGTTGTCCGCGTCTCGGGCAAACTCAAAGTGGTGGCCAAAACCGAGCTGGAGCCTTTGCTTCAGGACGGCACGCTGGATGCCGCCACGCCGTTCATTGACTTGGGTCTTCTGGAACTGGGCCAGCTACGTTCAGGCCAGCTGGAGCGCCCTTTGGCAAAGACCTGGATCGCCCGCAAATACCGTGCGTTGTTGGAAAGCCGGGTGAGCTGAAGAGCTATGAGCTTTGAGCTATGAGCTATCAGCTTGCGCTCTGTTTTTTAAACGGCGTACCGGAGGCGCAGCCACAGTGGCTCTTAGCTCTTAGCTCATAGCCCTTGGCTCATAGCTCAGGTTTCCAGCCTAAAAAATCGGGTCGCCGGGCTTGCGCTTCCAGGCTTCGGGACGCTGCTTGGCGCCGTCCTGCTTGGGCTTGGCGGTCTTGGCGGCATGGAGGGTTGCCATCAGCAGATTGGAGCCCAGGGAATCCGCCGCAGCCCTGGTGAGGGTCTGCTTCACCGGGCCTTCTGGAATCATTTCGATCTCCGACTTTGGAGCATCGAGTTTCTCTTCCTGGTCCTTGAGCCGCTTCTGGTACCAAGCCATGCGCTTGGGATCGATGGCGCGGGTCTGCTTGATCGTGCCACCCTTCCGCAAGGCGATCTTCGGCTTAACCACTTGCCGGTCTTCACGCAGTTCCGATTCAGGGTTGGAGGCTTCCTCCAGGATCTTCGCCAGGTCTGCCAGGCCGCCAAGGGAACGCTTGCTCATGTGGTCTAAGGTCTCCAACTGGGGCACGGGCCCCAACCCACTAGCGTAACTGGTGAAACCCTGTTGGCCAAGCCAAGTTCCTAATTCATCGCACAATGAGTCCATGAAATCCCGCTTGGAAGCCCTGCGGCAACGCTATGAAACGGATCTGGCGCTGGCCCTGGATCCCATCTCTGTGCCACTCCGGTTCACGGACGCCAGGGACCGGGAGCTCACCGCTTTCGTGGCCGCTCATCTCGCCTATGGCAAAGTTGCGCCCATGCTCCGGGCCATTGAAAAAGTGCTGAAGCCCCTGGGTGAAAGGCCCGCCGAATTCTTGCGGCAACGGAGTGAACAGGCCATCCATGCCGAGCTTGAAGATGCCCTGCAAGGCTGGGTCTGGCGTTTCCACACGAGCCAGGACATGGTGCATTGGCTCCTTGCATGGAAGCGCCTGGATCTGACAAGTGGAGCGGGCCTGGAAGCGCACCTGCTGCCCCGGCCCGGCGAAAGCGCTGACATGGCCCTTTCGCGCTTGGTGCAGCGATTGCGTGTGGAGTTGCCCCAAACCTATGGCCTGCGCTTCAACCTGCCGGACCCACTGGAAGGTGCCTCCTGCAAGCGCTGGCGCATGTTCCTGCGCTGGATGGTGCGGGATGGCTGGCCAGATTTTGGGCTGTGGACCCGCTACCCGAAAGACCAGCTCGTCATTCCTGTGGACACCCACGTGGCCCGCATCGCGCGCTACATCGGCCTGACGAAACGCACATCAATGGATGGCCGCATGGCCGCCGAGATCACGGCTTCGCTTAAAAAAAGAGACCGCCAAGACCCCCTGAAATATGACTTCG
>JANOLT010000344.1:0-1832 GCA_031419915.1 Holophagaceae bacterium | reverse complement strand
GCCGCATGGGCCATGCCGGCGCCATCATCAGCGGCGGCAAGGGCACAGCCGCGGAAAAGATGAAGGCACTGGAAGCCGCGGGCATCACCGTTGTCCAAAGCCCTGCCGACATGGGCAAAGCCATGGCGAAGCGCTTAGGCGTGAATGTTTGAACCGCGAAAGACGCGAAAGTCCGCGAAAAAAAAGGGGTTGAATGCTCATCTCACGTGAAATGGTGCTGCAACAGGACATTGGATTGAATGCCACGCTGTTCGGTGGCGGCATGATGGCGCGCATGGACAAGGCGGCGGGCATATGCGCGGGGCTGGTGAGCCACAACCGCGTATTCGTGACCCTCAAGGTTTCCGAACTGTTTTTCCACAGCCCCGTTCGGGCCGGGGAGATCATCGAGTTCTACGCCACAGTGACTCGGGCAGGGAACACTTCCATCACCATGCAACTCGAAGTGCAGGTCTACAGCCCCGTCAGCAACGCGAGACGGGACGTCACGAGCGGTGAATTCGTGATGGTGGCCACGGACGACAACAGCCACCCTGAGCCCATTCTTTGGAAGCCCGACCTGCTCAAAGAAGCCAAGGCGGAAACTGTTGCAGTGGCCAAGCCCAAGCGACGGAAAGCCGAATAAGCCGAATAAGCCGAATAAGCCGCACTATCACTTCTGGGTGAAGCTTTCCAGAATCCGCTGCATTAAGTCCCGCTCTGGACCTTTGGACTCGGCCTCGACTACTTTCTGCAGTATCAAGTGGGCCTCCGGGGTGCCGATGCCGTGAAGGGCCTTGGCCGCGCCAGTACGGATCGCGAAGGTCTCACTGCTGGTTCCAAAGAAGGTTTTCTTTTTCTTGAGCAGTTCGGCGAGCGCCGGAATCGCCGATACCGCTCCGATGTCGCCTAGGGTTTCCAGAGCCTTGAGTCGCAAACGCTCTGTGGCACGGCGATCCTCTGCCAATTCCAGGACAGGTGGGGCGCTGGAGGCCGTTTTTACTTGCCCCAAGGCGAAGAGCACTTCGAACTTTGTTTCGGGATCTGTTTCCTTCAAGATGCCCAGTAGATGCGGTTCCGCGGCCGGGCCCCCCAGTTTCCACATGGCCCGCACGGCGGCACGGCGCACCCGGCCATCAGTATGGCGCAGCAGGGGCACGACATTCGGCAAGGATCCGGCGTTACCGATATCACATAAAAGGTTCAGGGCATTCCTCACAAGGAACCAGGTATCGGCGCCCATACCCTGCTGCACGGCATCCACGGCCGCAGGACCCAGAATGCGCAGAGCCTCAAGCAAGCGTCCTCGACGGTTGCGTTCGGTCTCCTCGCCAAGCTTGGCCATCAGGAAACCGGGTGCCAGGGGACCGAGCCATTCAAGGAAGGGGATGATCTCAGCCACCAGCCTTTCCTTGTCCACTTCAAAAAGAAGTTGAAGGATGCGATCCACGCAATCGCTCCGTACCAAGCGATCCTTAAGCTTGTCCAGACCTTGCTGACGCCACTCCTCGATTGCTTCATGGATGCCACAGAGATCCTGTAGCTCCATCACACAGGCCTGCGCCGAACCAAGGTCCCCACGAAGCACAAGGGCCCCCAGGATGGCGCTCAGGGCTTCGGTGGCTGCTCGATGGATGGGCGCAGAGGATTCCACCGCGAAATGCGCTTCGAGTTTCTGGGTGAGGGGGCCCTCCGTGCCTTGTGGCAATCCGGGCTCGCGCATCCAATGGGCGACTCCGGCGAGGGTTTGCGTGGCAGCGAGGCGAAGACCCTGGTCTTCCACCGTGAGGGTTTCCAGCACCCGGTTCAACACGCGCTGAAATGCGTCGGAACGGTCCTTGTCCAGCAACTCA
>JANOLT010000343.1:0-2144 GCA_031419915.1 Holophagaceae bacterium | reverse complement strand
AGTGTGGAGCAACGTATCTCGATCTATTGATTCTTAATCGGTGTGAATCTGCGTTCATCTGCGGCTTCTTTTATCTTTTTGAGCGCAACTTGGTATGAACCCCGCCAAACGCCTTATAGAAAACCCGTGAAATCCGTGGCCCAAATTTTCATCGTGACCGGGTACAACATCGGTCTACCTTGGCAATCAGCTCTCCACGAAGCGTCCCCCTTCGATGGAATAGAGCCAGGTTCCTATTTCAACGCCCGGATGGAGGCGCACCAAGGCTTGACGGTAGCCGTGGAGCTGGGCTCGGTAGGCTTCCATCTCCAGCTCCCCGAATGCTTCCGCGAGTTTGAAGTCCACCAGATGAATGCGGCCCGGATTCGCGCGATCGGGTTCCCAGATCACCAGGTCGGCGAATCCCGTTTTGCCTGAGCCGCCCGCATTCGGCAGCGGGAATTCCGTGCGGCGCGGGAACCGTTCCCAACCTTGTTCGTGGAGCGCCACTAAAAATCGCCGCACCTGTTCCGCGGCCTGGGGCCAGTGGGCCACAACGGGATTGGCCTGCAAGTGGGCTTCGGCGGCCTCGGGATCCACCGCGTGGCGTACGAGTACTTCCCGCAGTAGGCCGTGAAGCGCAGTGCCTTGCCGCTTGCGGGCCGATCGCTCTAGTGAATCCTCGGATGGGGATTGAATTCCGGAATGTGTTGAAAGTGTTGAATGGATGGGCGCTGTACGCACAGCCGCGGGCTCGAACGCGGCTGATGAGGGTGCGATGGAAGGCGTATCGAATCGTGGAATTTCCGGCAGAAGCATCGAGATTTCCGACGCGATATGCTGCCAGTTGGGCGTCTTCTTTTCTTCCCTGCGAGCCGATGCCGAAGGCGGCGCCACGAATGCACCGGGGGCTGCATCCCGGTCCACTTTTTCTCGACCCCATTGCTGCAGCAGCACCATGCGATGTTTGGCCCTTGTCAATGCCACGTACATGAGGTTCAAACCCTCGCGCCGCACACGGGCGTCTTCCTCCCGCTTGAGTTCCCGATGGCCGGAGGCTTGTAGCCTTCCGAGTTTCCATCCGAGTAAAAGATGCTGCTGTTTTCCTCGCCCCACTTCGCCCTTACGAAGCCCCTTCACTGCGTAATTCAACATGGGCAGCAGCACATCCTCGTATTCGAGGCCCTTCGATGCATGGACCGTCTGGATGAGCAGATTCGCGGTGGTGCCATCCGCAGGCGCATCGCCCTTGGGCCTGGCCCGCTGGCGATCCAACTCCGCGAAGGCTGATGAGACATCCGATGAAAGCTTGGTGAGCATTCCCAGGAATTGATCCAGATTGCGCCGCGCCCTTTCGGGCTCCAGTCGCCCGTGGGCCTCGGTCGAGGCGATGAATTCCAGCAAGCCAGGGCGAGAGAGACAGTCAGCTGCCACCCGCTGCACGGTACCTCCGCGCAGGCTCTGGAGCCACTGGAATCCACTTTGTAGAACCGGTGAAAGTGTTTTCGCATCGAGGCTGCCCCAGCCCTCCTTTATCTGCTCCGCAAGCGCCAGAAGCTCCCCATCCGTCGCACCGATCCAGGGACTGCGCAGCACCGCCAGAACGGGCAATGGACGCTTCGGATGCGCCAAGCATTCCAGCAAGGCCATCATCAACCGCACGCCCGGACTCTCCCAAAATCCATCGCGGGTCTGCACCAAGGGTTCCACGCCCCGCTGCTGAAGCGCACGCCGGAGCGCCGGCAATCCATTGCGGCGCGGCAGCAGCAGCGCCCGCCGTCGCAGGCCATGACAGGCCATTTCAATCATGCCGAGGTCTCGCCAGCCAGCCTCGCAGCTGAGGGCCGCGATCCAAGGAGCCGCCGCTGGAAGATCCGCGGCTTTCGGGTGCTCGGAATCCACCCGCGCCATCGCCACCAAGGGTTCACCGTGTGCTTTTCCGCCGTCTTCCTGCTCGCCGTCCAGGTCCACGGCGCCTGGATCCAGGAGCGGCACGATGTCGCGCACAAAAGCGTTGGCCACGCTGACCACCGCCGCCGTGGAACGATGATTCCGCGGCAAGCGGAAAGCCAGGCCGCGCGCAGATGCGGTCTCGATCCGATGCTTCAGCAAGTCCGCCACGCCGCCCCGAAAGCCATAGATGGCCTGCTTGGGATCACCCACCA
>JANOLT010000342.1:0-7183 GCA_031419915.1 Holophagaceae bacterium | reverse complement strand
CAAAGGCAGCGATGGAACCCCCAGCTCAGATCGCTATTCGTTCGCCGCCACGACGTTTGAATTGCTCACGGGAAGACTGCCCCATCCCGGCAGCAATCTCACAGCCATCCTCATCCACACCCTTCAATATCCGGTGGCCATACCTCCGGACATGCCGCCCAAGCTCGCGGCCGTGTTCAGACGAGCACTGACAGCAGACCCCGATGACCGGTACGCCACACTGCTGGATTTCATCGAGGAGCTGATTGATGCCCTGCCGGGTCCCACCAATCTGCGTTCCCGGCTATTTGCGTCCCTCGCGCAGGAAGATGACGTTGGCGACATCATGTCCCAGCGCCGCAATCAAGCCCAGATGGGTGTTGAGGCGCCCCAATTAGAGCCCGAGTACCAGTCCAACCGGAAACTTCGCCCAGGCGGGGAATCGGTTCGTATCGCACTGGATGAAGAGATCTTCTCAAGCCAGGATTTGGGCCGTGCTACCCAAGGCCGCATCACGGACAAAGGCATGAGCGCGCGCCGCATGCACGTTCGCCGCGAGCGGGAAGAGCCGGGCTTTGGGGGCTGGCGAATCGTGAAGTGGGCCGCTGGAATCATTATTTTCTTACAGGCCTTCTGGTGGCTTTACCCGCGAATCATGGACCCACACCGGAAGCTGGATCTAGAATCCATACCCACAGATGCCGAGGTCTATCTTGATGGGAATCTTGTGGGCCGTACGCCGATTCACGACCTTAAAGTGAGTGGTCGCGCAAAGAGTTTGCGACTGGACAAAGAAGGCCACATTCCGCGTTTCGTGGCGGTTGACGAAGGCGACGTGAAGCTGCGGATCTACCTGGATGCCAAGCGCCAGGGTTTCCATGTGATATCGGATCCGCCAGGAGCTGATGTCCACCTGAACAGCGTTTATGTGGGGCGCACGCCCATGAATGATCTGCCAGCCATCCTTGGTGGCGTGGGTGAAATCCGCATCAGTCTGGATGGCTACAAGCCCTGGCGCAGCGTACTGATGCCGGGCGAGGCCATCCCCAATCCCGTGAAACTCGAGAAGATCGATTAGGGACCGTTACGCAGTGGCCAGCGCTTTTCTGGCCAGTGCGTTACGGTCCCTTATGTCGGCCGCAGGCCGACGCGATGGGTGATGCTCAGAAGCAGGGTCGAAGGCGTTACGGTCCCTCCAGCTATCGGGCGCAGCGCGCCCTCCTGCTCACTACGTTCGCAGAGCTGGAGCCTCTATGCCGGACGAAGGACGGCTTAGGCCAGGAAGAACCGCATAAACAGGAACACTCCTCCGTTCCAAAGCCCATGCACGAGGATGGACGTGAGCAGGTTTCCCGTGCGGAGCACCGCAAGCCCCAGCACGATGCCCAATGTTGATAGCGTGGGAAGCGCTGTGGGCTGCATATGAATGAGACCGAACAGTAGGCCCGTGGCCAGCAGCGCCAGCAGTGTTCTGCCACGCAGGTTCTTCCATTGATGCCTCATCCACGGAAGCAGAAAGCCACGGAACATGAGCTCTTCAAAGCAGGGCGCCACCACAGCCACCGTCAAAAACAGGAGTGGAAGCGCAAAAGGGCCGCGAGTATTCCTCACTAGATCAATGAGTTCTTTTTGCGGGGGTTGCGCGGTCTTGAGGAATGGACTCATCAAAAGCGCCACCGCGAGCACGGAAGCCAGAGCCAGGGCCAGAAAACCAAAGCCCCAGGCCAGACTGCGACCATGGTTGCCTGGCGCCACGCGGTGCATGAGCTGGCGAAAGGTGATGCCTTCAGCGGCGCAAAGAAAAGTCACACCGGCGACGGCCTGAATTCCGTAAGACACAGGCAGCGCCACGGGTTTCAGGAAGGGCAGGGCTGCCACCAACAGCGCAATCAGGGAGCCTGAGCACATCTGCACCGTGAGCCAGCCGAAAAAGACCAGCAGCGCGGCCCTTGGACCCATCGCATAGACCATGGGAGAAAACCTCCGCGGGACTTTTCGGGTGAAGACCAGCAAGGTGGCGAAGGCAACGCCGGCGAAAGCCAGCAGTAGAACGCCGAGTCCCAACATGCCCAAAAGCATCACTCGCCCCATGGCTAGGGCTTCGGCTTCTTTGCGTAATCGGGCACCATCGTGCCCCTGTTTTTCTGCCCACTTCGCCTTCAACAATCGCGCGCCGTAGTCGCCACCTAGCGCTTGGAGAAGAGCCGCCTGGTCCTCCTCACTCAAGGCGGGGCCATCCGCGTAGGCCCAGGCCCAGCCTTGGCGGAAAGCCGCACCAGGGCCCGCAGGCAGGGGCCCACTCAGTGCAAGATTTTCCGCGGTGGCTCTTTCATTTGCATCACCGGATTCAGCCAGCAACACCGAGAGCATGGCCTTGTCCCACGGATCATCCATCCGCCCCTGCAATTTCGAAAGGCTGCCCTTGAAAGCGCCCGCGCCCTTGCCAAGTTTCTGTCCGAGAGCTTGTACTTCTGCCACGCGCCCCCAAAGCCCAACATGTTCAGGGGGCCTGACCTTTGCAATGGAACGGGTGTGGAGGTGGCCCATCCCCAAGAACACACAGACGAGCATCAACAGCATGATGAGCGGGTCCGCCCACTGGCGATCAGGGTTCCAGGGGCCTTGCTTGATTTTGAATGAAGGATCCATGGAACAAGGATGACTGAGATAGGCTCAATCGAGGAGATCCCATGGCCTACGTTCATTCCATTGAGGTGCGATTTAGGGACCTGGATGCCCTCGGCCACGTCAACAACGCGGTGCTGGTAACCCTCATCGAGCAGGCGCGTTTCTATTGGTGGCAGGGCTGGTTGGGGGACCGGCCCTTTGAGGCAGAAGGCTTCCTCATCGCCCGGATCGAAGTGGACTACCGGCGCCCCATTCGCATGAGCGACGAGGTGCGCGTGGAGCTTAAGTGCACCCGTATCGGGACCACCTCTTTCGATCTCGTCTACCGGGTCTTCCGGGCCCAGGACCAGGCGCTGCTGGCCGAAGCCAGGACAGTGCAGGTCATGCTCGACTTCAAGACCAACCGGCCCACACCGATCCTGGATGCCACGCGGAGGTGGCTGGAGGGACAGGCATGATTCTCGGTACAACCCTCTTTTGCGATGGTCCCATTGAGCGCCGGGTTTTAGTGGCGCGCCTTGCGGATGGGCGGGTGGCGGATCTCAACCGCATCGAGCAGGCGCGCTTGCGGAAACTTGGCGAAGGCCAACCCGAAGGGCTCGCGGATGCGCTTGTGCCACCCAGCTTGCGACGGTTGCTTGAGGGCGGCCCACGCGCACTTCAGCGCGCCAAACAGACGCTTGCTTACGCGGAGAAATGGAACCAACGCGGAGATCTTCCATCGTGGCTTGCACCTCCAGTGGTGTCCGTGAAATTGCTGCCCTGCATCCCACGGCCATCACAACTGCGCAGGGCCGATGGAACTCATCGGGACCGGTTTCAGGTGAAAGGTCCCGGAGCCAGAATTTCTTCCCAACCTCAAATCATGCTCGCGGTGGTGGGTGGATTCGGCGACATCCGTGGCTATTGCCTCGCAGCTGAAGATGGCGAGACCACAGTGCTTGGCGCCTGGATGACTTTGGATCTGCCGACAGGCCACCTGGAATTGCGCGCCGCCAACCATCGTCGCAGCGTCGCGTTGGATGCGTGGGATCACCTGGACCTGCCGTCCTTGCGACCCGGGGAAGTCATGCTGCTGCCACCTTCGCGGCTAAAACCTTTTCCCGCGCTGGAGCCCGGAGCGCACCTCAATTTTTCATGGCCTATCGAAGAAATGACACTCACTCTCGGCGACAACCTGCCCCATCCAACTTTGCAGTAATCATCATCCCCATCCAAGCTCGGAGAGGCGCTCTTCCCCGATGCCGAAATGATGGGCCACCTCGTGCAGGACGGTGGTGACCACCTGGTACCGCAGCTCTTCCATATCTTCGCAGTGGGCCAGCAGGGGCCCTCTGAAGAGCGTGATGCGATCAGGGAAGGCGGCGGGGTCGTGGCTGCGCTCCGTCAGTGGAACCCCGCTGTATAGCCCGAAGAGGGCGTGGCCCGACCGGAGCCGCAGTTCGTGTACCACCTCTGCGCGGGGCTCCTCTTCGATGACGACCTCCACATTGTCCAGGTACTCGCGGAACTCCGCCGGGATCAGTCCCAATGACTCCGTCACGAGTTCCTTGAAGACCTCATCCGGCACATCCATCTTTGGGCTCCAGCGCAGCCCCATTCTGCGCCAAAGTCGAGTGGGCCGCGCGGGAGCGGATTCAACCCGGATCCTGCATTTGGACAGGATGAAATTAGCTTCAGGCCTCAGGCTGCAGGCTTCAGGCAAAGAATCGCATCGCATTGGATTGTGCTGTTGGTGATGCGAACCTGAAGCCTGTAGCCCGAAGTCTGAAGCCAGCGGGGGTCATGCAATCGCAAAATCAGGGTTCAAGCGACGCCTCTACCTCCACCATTGTTTTCCAGTCTGAAGAGGTATGGCACCAGAAGACGAAAGGCGCCGGCTTGGCCGGCGCCTTCCGTCTTGAGCATGGGATTCAACGTTTCAATGCGCGAGGCGCGACGTCATGGCGTAGATGATGAGCAAGAGCAGCAGGAGGCCCAAGCCGAAGAAGATGTACCCGAAGCTGCGGGCGATGCCCTTCCAGGCTTCCCATTCGTCCTTGACGCGGAAGCTGTCCAGGCGGCCTTCGGCAATAAGGCGGTCGTACCAGCGCTTGCGCTCGTGGAGCAGTTCGCTCTTGGAGACCCTCCCTGAGAAGATCACGGTGTCCATGGGGAACTTCTCAAGGCGGAAGTGCGTGTTGAAGAAGTGGACGGTGAAGATGAACCCCGCGGCCAGCAGGGCCTCGTCCGAGTGGACGATGAGGGCCACATTGATCATCCATCCGGGCATGAAACGGCTGAAGAACTCGGGGAACCACATGATCATGCCTGAGACACCGATGGCGAATACGCCCCAGAACACGGCGAGATAGTCGAACTTCTCGAAATAGGTCCAACGGTCAAACTGCGGCTTGGGCCCCTTCCCGAAGAACCACTTGTTGTGGTCCACGAAGTCCTTCAGGTCCCGCTTCGTGGGAATCATGGAATCCGGGTGGCTCATGGCCTTCCAAAGCCGGCTGATGGCGAACTTCCCGGTTTCGGGATCGCGCAGGTATCCGCGGTTCTTCCAGAAATGGACGAGGGTGTCGCCGATGTGGAGCGCGAAGTAGAGGAACGTGATGACGGCGCCGAAGTGATGAAGGGTGCGGGCGACCTGCGGGCCGCCCAGGAGCCCGAACAGGGTCTTCGCCCAGTCTGTGTAGTAGAACTTCAGCGGCATCCCCGTGAGCACAAGGAGCAGGAAGCTCGTGACCACCAGCAGGTGCAAGAACCGCTCAAAGGGCTGGAAGCGCGTGAACTGCTCGTCATCCTTGGCGATATTGATCTTCGCTTCGCGGAACTGCTTCGAGTCGTGGCGGTACAGCCAGATCGACCGAAAGAGCCATAGCAGCGTATGCGCGCCGAAAACAGTGAAGGTTCCAACGAGGATCGTCGTCATCACCAGGAAGACATAATAGAGCTGGGGATAGTTCTTCCGGTCCAGCGGGTTGGCATGGGGCGCGTATCTCGTGAAGCTGGCGTTCGCATTGGGGTGGCATTGCTGGCATGTCTGGACGATGCGGGTCGTGGAGAGCCTGGACTCCGGGTTGCTCACAGGCAGTACGTCGTGGTGCCCGTGACAGTCGTAGCAAGCGGCCACGTCACTCGCGGTGTTCGCCTTTCCCAGGGCCATGGCCTTGCCGTGGTAGGTGTCGCGGTAGTGTACGAGGCGATCCGCGTGGCACTTGCCGCAGGTCTGGTCCGCCAGCGACTTGAAATGCCCGCTCGTGGGAGTCTCGATCTGGTGGGCCGAATGGCACTCGATGCAGACCGGGCCGCGGGGATCGCCCTTGGCGAGCAGCTGGCCGTGGACGCTCTTGTTGTAGATCTCCTCCACCGTGACATGGCACTTGCCGCAGGTCTTGGCGACATTGGCGTGGTTGATGGGGGAGCTGCGGTCCACGATGCGTTTGATGTCGTGGATGCCGTGGCAGTCGTTGCAGCTCGGCGCCACGATGAGACCCTTCTTGAGCAGGGCCTGCCCGTGGATGCTCTCCTGGTATTGGGAGCCCACCATGGGGTACTTCATCTTGTATTCTTCGGTGAGGTTCTTGTTGGCGTGGCATTTGGCGCAGGTGGTCGGTAAGTTCATCTTGTAGACCGGTGAATCGGTCTGATTGACAGGGTTGATGTAGTGGTTCCCATGGCAGTCCGCGCAGTTAGCGGCGGCCGACGAGCCCATGGCCTTGCTCATGCCGTGGATGCTGCCCAGGTAGACCTTGGCTGCCTCGGTGTGACAGCTCCCGCAGTTCACCTTCGGCGGCGGATTCCCGTCGCCCGGGTGGTCCTTGTTAATGTCCTCGTGGCAGCTCTTGCATGTGAGCGAGGCATGCACGCCCTTGCCGAAACGGGCGGCGTCCACGAAGAGGGAAAGGGTGGTGCCCTTCGGGCCATCCTTGGTGAAATCCTTCTCGCCGTGGCACTCAAGGCAATTTTCCTTCACCTCTTTTTTAACTGGCGCGGCATGCAGCGGCGCGGCACCGAGGAGGAGGCTCGCGAGCAGGGCGAGCAGCAGGCTCCCCCGGCGGCGTCTGGCGCTGGGGCGGTCCTGGATGGCTGATGTGGTTCGCGTCATGGGGTGTTCCTGTGGAATGGAATAGGTTCTGGAGGACGGTAGGTCAAGGGGCGCATTAGGGGTTGTCAGGGTCGATTCCTTGATTCTCGATGGTCTTCCGGTAGTATTCGGGCCGGGTTTCGCGCACGTGGTCGGCGGAGGTCTTGCCCGTAATCCAGGCCTTGTCCATGGGATAGACGTCCGGGTCAAAGATCACCAGGTACCAGTGCCAGACAAGGATGGAGAGCGTGGCAAGGATGGCTTCATACCAGTGGGCGGCGGTGGCCGCGTCCATCACCCATTTTGGGAAGTAGCTCAGGCTCCAGTTTTCAGCCCATAGCAGGAAGCCCGTCACGGCCATCACCACCGTGCCCCACATGAAGGCCCAGTACTCCATCTTCTCGGCGTAGCCGAACATGCCGAAGGTGGGCCGGGTTTTCGAGAGGCCCAGGTTGAAGCGGAACATGTTGAAGATGTCCTTGGCATCCTGCCAGCGCGGCA
>JANOLT010000341.1:0-5406 GCA_031419915.1 Holophagaceae bacterium | reverse complement strand
CTTCGCCGACCACGCGGGGCGTTTGAAGGTGAGGGTGATGGGCTTTTTCCGGACCAGTCCCACGGCAAGGGCCAAGACATCCTCGATCAGGACCAGGGGATTCACTTCCTGAAGATCTAATTCCATTTTTCCGGCCTCGATCTTGGAGAGATCCAGAATGGAATCAATGTGCCCTAAAAGCTGCGTGCCGTTCTGAAAGATGATCTGGAGATCTTCTCGCACGTCCGGAGACATCCGGTCGTTCTCTTCCTGTATGAGCATCCCTGAAAAACCGATGATCGCGTTGAGGGGCGTGCGTAATTCGTGGCTCATGTTGGCCAGGAATTCATCTTTCATGCGGTCTGCCTGCTGGAGTTTCTGGTAGCTGGAAGTGAGGCTGAGATTCGCATCACGCAGTTCGCGGGTCTTTTCCTCGACTTTCGATTCCAGCGTATCGGCCCAGGCCTTCAACTCCCCTCGGCTCTGTTCCAGTCCCTTGGTGCGCTCCTGCACCAGCTGTTCGAGATTCGCCCTAATTTCTTCGAGCTCCCAGATGGTTTCCATGAGCTGGCGAGTCCGCTCCTGCACACGGTATTCCAGCAAGCGATTCTGCCGTTCGATCTCATCACGGCTCACGCGGAGTTTGTTGGTCATGACCTGGAAATTCCGACTCAGATCCTCCAGCTCATCGCGAGAATGCACGCCTACCGCCACGTCGTCGAAATTGCCCTGGGCCACCATCTGCGCGGCATTGGTGAGCTGGATGATGGGCTTCAGGTAGCGGCGGGACATGAAGGCCGTGAGAAAAACTCCGAATCCCATCGTGGCAAGCCCAACAATCCAGCTCAGGCGAAAGTTTTCGTTCACTATTTTTTGCGTTTCCTTGGTGCTGAATCCAACCAGCAGGACCCCTACTTTGTTGGGCGAATTGCGATAAATAACAGGAGCCATGGCCACCATCACGCCGTCCTGGGGTCGGATAATGACTTTGGGAATGGCTTTGCTTTTGGCGTACTCATCCACCCAGGGCGGAGTGTTCAAGGTTGAATCCAATCGTTTCCCCGTGGAGTCGTAGACCACGCTGAAACTGAATGCGGGAATATGCTTCACGCCTTCCAGCACATTGGCGATGTCCTCGCGATTGCCGTTGTTAAGCGCGGGAGACAATGCGTAGCTTGCCGTTTCCGCCACCTGGAGGACGCTCACCTCCGCCTGATTCCGGATCTGCGACTCCACCCGTCGCGGATAGTACACGACGTTGAACGCGAAAAAGCTGAGCACCAATAGACCAAGGAGGAAGCCCAGCTTCGTATTGATTGAAATGCGAAGCATGGCTGAAAGTGTAAGGCCGTTAGCGGCCTTCTAAGAAGTGAAACCGCGCGGTTCCGTAGCGCCGGGTCTCGATGGGCTCCCATCCTGGCTTCAAGGCAAGATCTGTGCGCTCATCCGTCTCCCACACCAGAACCCCTCCCTTCGCCATCCAGGGCCGAATTTGAGCCGCGAGTTTCTCCCAAAGCTCCTCAGATTGTTCGTAGGGCGGATCGGAAAAAATAACGGCCACTTCGGAAAAGGTTTCCGAAGCGAGCTTCAAAACATCCTTGGGCAGTAGGTTGACGTTGCCATATTTCAGGTTCTTGAGCAGGAAGGCCTGGGGCTTTGCTTCAACGCAAGTGACGGGGCCGTAGCCCCTAGAATAGGCCTCCAGGGCCACGGTTCCTGTGCCGGAGAAAAGATCCACGAACGAACCGACGGGCCAGGCCTGCAAGATGGAAAAGAGCGCCTCGCGGGCTCGGTCCGCAGTGGGGCGGACATCCAGTTCGCCTTTGGCTGGCCCCTCCAGTCGGCGGCCCTTCAATGACCCAGCGATGATTCGCATCACCGGATTCTGCGTTCAATAGGCCCATCGGAGCAGGACCGTGCCCCAGGTGAGGCCTGCTCCAAAAGCCGAAAAAAGCACGAGATCTCCTTTTTCCACCTGGCCTGCTTCTTCCGCCTGATGCAGGGCGGTAGGAATCGTTGCGGCGGTGGTGTTGGCGTAGCGATCAATGTTCACGACCATGCGTTCGCTCGGCAATTCAAGCCGTTTGACGGCTGCATCCATGATCCGCAAATTGGCCTGATGCGGCACGAACAGTTTCAAATCGGCGGGTGAAAACCCATTGCGATCCAGCATGGCCCGGCTGCCTTCGGCCATCTCCCTCACTGCGAACTTGAAGACCTCTGAACCGCTTTGGTGGACGAAGTGTTCCTTGGCATCCACCGTTTCGTGGCTGGCGGGTTTTTTGGACCCCCCCGCTGGCATGTGCAGAAGGCCCCCGCCGCTGCCGTCAACTCGATGCTCGAAATCAATGATGCCAAAGCCTTCAGGCACTAGCTCAAGGATCACCGCACCGGCTCCGTCCCCGAACAGAACACAGGTGGCGCGGTCCTCCATGTTGATGATGGAACTCATGACATCCACGCCCACCACCGCCACTTTCGAATAGCCGCCGGAAGCGATGAGGGCGGCTCCCGCCGTAAGGGCATAGACGAATCCGGAACAGGCCGCGGAGAGATCAAAACCGAAGGCGTTCTTGGCGCCGATGGCATCCTGCACACGGCAGGCCGTGGCCGGAAAAAAGGTATCAGGCGTCACCGTGGCCACGATGATCACTTCCAGCTCATCTGCCTTCATACCCCTTCGGTCCAGCGCCATCTGCAGAGCTGGAACGGCAAGATCTGTTGACCCCATGCCCTTCTCGACCCAATGGCGAGACCCGATGCCGGTCCGGGGTCGAATCCACTCATCGCTGGTTGCCATCACCTTGGATAGGTCGTCGTTGGTGACGCGCCGTTCCGGGTAGTGCTGGCCAGTGGCGGTAATGCCTACAGGACGAGCGAAATGACGAGTCAAAAGAACCTCCGAGCCAAACCCTTGATTGTGCCTTCAAACCACCAAGACGCCAAGGAACCACGAATGTCTCAGCGCGGCCAAGTGCCGTCATGGTGGCCATGAGTGAAAGATGCAACCGCGAATGACACGAATTCACGCGAACGGATGCATAGGTACCCTTGATACGCTTGATTTATTCGTACCACCCGCCTTCATTCGCGTTTATTTGCGACATTAGCGGTTCCCGCACATGATTTTTTTTCTTCGTGGTCCCTTGGAGGCTTAGTGGTTATGCACACGCTTGCGGTTCTTCCTTCGCGTTTTCAGGCCTCGCGTTTTCCGGGCAAGCCACTGACCTTGATTGCTGGAAAGCCTATGATCCAGTGGGTCTTCGAGGCTGCATCCAAGGCCTCCGGCGTCACGCGGGTGGTAGTGGCCACGGATGATGATCGCATCGCGTCCACCGTGCGGGGGTTCGGTGGCGAAGCCGTGATGACCGACGCAATCCTTCCCTCCGGCACGGATCGCACCGCCGCGGCTCTGTTGGCGCTGGAGGCTTCTGGTGAGTCATTTGACTGTGTGTTGAATATCCAAGGCGACGAGCCCGCCATGCATCCAGACACAGTTTCATCGGTTGTGGCGCTGATGCGGGATAACCCGGATCTACCTATGGGGACAGCGGCCTGTCCTTTCGCAAATGCTGATGAACTGTTCAATCCCAACGCTGTGAAAGTCGTCACCGATGATCACAATCGGGCTCTTTATTTCAGTCGCAGCCCCATTCCTTATATCCGTCATTCGAGCATTTTCGAACCAGATTTCCGTCCCTGGATGAGCCATGAACAGCTCATCCTCTTCAAGCGTCATCTGGGGATCTATGCATACCGTCCGGCGATCTTGAAGGCCTTTACCAAGCTGCCACCCCATCCTCTCGAGCAGACCGAAATGCTTGAACAACTCCGCGCTCTGGCGGCTGGCATTCCCATCGGTGTGGCACTCACGCCGTATTTGAGTATCGGTGTGGATGTGCCGAACGATGTGGCCGCCGCCGAAGCCCTCCTGAGAGAGCGCGGACTCGCGTAAACTGATGGGTCCTGGGTCTTAAGCCCACGGCCCACAGCCCAGTGCCCACAGCCCATCCAAGGAGTGATCGTGTCCCACCACAAAGTCGTCATTATTGGCACCGGCCCCGCGGGCTACACGGCGGCCCTTTACGCTTCGCGAGCGAATCTTGCGCCGATGGTGTTCGAAGGCATCCAGCCTGGCGGTCAACTCACGATCACCACCGAAGTGGAGAACTACCCCGGCTTTCGAAATGGCATCATGGGCCCCGATCTCATGGAAGAGATGCGCGAGCAGGTGCTGCGTTTCGGCACCATCATCAAGAGCGAAACTGTGCTCGAAGTGGATCTGTTGGCTCGTCCGTTCACCCTGAAAACCGACAAGGCCGAATACACGGCAGATTCCGTCATCATCGCAACAGGCGCTTCGGCCAAGTGGCTGGGCATCGGCAAGGATCAGGAACTTTCCATGAGTGGTGGCGGCGTCAGCGCCTGCGCCACCTGCGATGGGTTCTTTTTCCGCGGTAAGGAAATCGCCGTGGTGGGCGGCGGTGACACGGCCATCGAGGAAGCGACCTACCTTACCAAGTTCGCTTCCAAGGTGAATCTCATCCATCGACGGAACAAGCTGCGGGCTTCGAAAGCGTTGCAGGATAGGGCCTCCAAGAACGAAAAGATCGTCTTCCATTGGAACAAAAGCGTGGAGGACGTGCTCACCTCCACCATCGAGACCCCGCTCGGCGAGAAGGTAGAGAAGATCCGTGCGCTGAAGCTCAAGGACACGGTGGATGGAGGCGACTCGGAGCTGCTCGTTGAAGGGCTGTTCGTGGCCATCGGGCACGAGCCCAACACCAGCCTTTTTGTTGGCCAGCTGCCCATGGATGAGACGGGCTATCTGAAAGTTGAAGCCGGCTCGAGCCGCACCGCGATTCCGGGCGTATTTGCTTGTGGCGATGTGCAGGACCACGTCTACCGCCAAGCCGTCACTGCCGCCGGCTCTGGCTGCATGGCGGCCATTGACGCGGAACGATGGCTCGCCACCCAGGGATTTACGGAATAGGCCGCATTGAATCAAAAAACGGAAGTCAGACGCTGCTTTTCCTTCATAATGGCGGCACAGAGATAAGGCTTAAACGTGCTGTCCAAGGACCAGACCCTAGGGAAATACCAGATCCTCGACCGCCTTGGGGCGGGCGGCTTCGGCACGGTGTACCTGGCCATGGATACCTGGGTGAACCGCAAGGTGGCGCTCAAGGTGCCACACCAGCAACAGGAAGAGATCGTGGACCTACTCAAGGAGCCGCGCATCATGGCGGCTCTCAAGCATCCCAACATCGTCGAGCTCATCACCGTGGAGCGGAAGAACGGCACGTTTTTCATGGTGTTGGAATTCATCGAAGGCGAAAGCCTGGACCGGCTCATCCGCAAGGAACGCACCCTCGCCCCGACTCGGGCGCTCGAAATCGGCCTGGACATCTGCTCCGCCATCGCATT
>JANOLT010000340.1:0-4856 GCA_031419915.1 Holophagaceae bacterium | reverse complement strand
CCCGCTGGCTTCAGGCTTCGGGCTACAGGCTTCAGGTTCGCATCACCAACAGCACAATCCAATGCGATGCGATTCTTTGCCTGAAGCCTGCAGCCTGATGACTGAAGCCAATTTCATCCTGTCCAAATGCAAAATCCGGGTCAAATGGTAATGTGTTTCCGATGGAGCGTAACGTTCATTTTTCATAAGCAATCCACTTTCATCGTCTTAATTGCTGCGACCGCGTCTAGGCCTACTCATCCCCGTGGCTTTCGCCTGCGGATGAACAGCGCGAAGGGCGAGATGAGCAGAGCCAAGGCGAGCACCACCAGCAGAAACCTGCCTAGCATCAGTAACGCAGCACGCTGAAAACCGGCAGGCCGTTCAGTTTTTCGCGGCCCGATAGGAATGTCAGCTCGATGAAGAGCGTGAGGGCCAAGGCCTGGGCGCCCGTTCGCTCTACAAGACGTCGCGCGGCGGCGGCGGTGCCACCGGTTGCGAGCACATCATCCACGATGAGAACGCGGTCGCCCGCCTTGAATGCATCCGCGTGGATCTCCAGGGCATCGGTGCCGTATTCGAGGCCGTACTTCTCCTGGAGCGTGGGCATGGGCAATTTGCCGGGCTTGCGGGCGGGCACAAAGCCCAGATCGAGGTCTTTAGCCAGGGCCGCACCAAAGATGAAACCCCGGGATTCCAGGCCCAGCACATGAGTCGCTTGCAGGGTCTGGATCGGTGCCGCCATGGCCTTGATGGCCTCGCTGAACGCGGCCGGATCGGCCCACAGGGGCGTGATGTCCCGGAAGAGGACACCCGGTTTGGGGAAGTCGGGCACGTCGCGCACGAATGATTTGAAATCCAGGCTCATGATCGAATCTCGAAAGAAGTGGGAAGGGATTCTCCCCCATTCAGGGGCTCCCAGTCCAGTGACTCCACAAAGGCGCGGTAGCCCACGCCCTGGACCCGGCCTCTCACGCGAAAAAAAAAGTTCATGCACCGTTCCCATTGAAGGTGGTGTTGAAATCCTCGCCCTTGGTGAGCATTTCGGGGCAGGCCAAGTCCATGCGCAGCGGGGTTACGGCCACCCATCCATCCAGAGCGGCTTCCGCATCGCTGCCGGAACTCCGGGCGTAGGTGGGCCCCACTTCGCCGCCGATCCAGTAGTAGGGCATACCGCGAGGATCCACGCGCTTTTCCACAAGGTTGTGGTACTGGCGATTGTCCTGGCTGCAGAGCTTGAATCCCTTGGGCTCCCCTTTGGGAAAATTGATGTTCCAGATCTGATTGGGTCCCAGCTCCAGATGTTCCCAACGCCGCAGGAACGTTTCGATCCAGGGCTCCACCACCGCGAGATCGGCCTTGGGATGCATCGAGAAGGCCACGCTCTTCGATCCCTGCAATGCGCCTTCGAAGGCTGCGCCCACGGTGCCCGAATAAAAGACATCCTCACCCAGATTAAAGCCGTTGTTGACCCCTGAAAGCACCCAGTCGGGCTCGCGCTCCAGCACGGAACGGACGCCCAGCAGCACGCAATCCACGGGCGTCCCATCGCAGGCGTAACGGTCTTCACCCAGGGGATGCAGGCGCAGGATGCCATGCAATGAAAGCGCCGAGGACACCGCAGAACGATTGCGATCCGGCGCCACGGCCACCACCCGTCCGAATCGCGCCGCCACCCGCGCCAGGAGTTCAAGGCCTGGAGCCCAAAGGCCGTCGTCGTTGGTGATGAGAATTGTCCTGTCGCGCATGGATCCAGTCTAAGCCTAGGTATGGGCTGTGGGCTATGGGCGATGGGCTTTAGCTATCAGCTATCAGCTATCAGCGGCAAAGTCTCAGCGTTGACTGAACACCCAAGTCTCAGCGTTGGCTGAACACTTTCATAGAGGAAAGGCTTTCGTGGGGCCAACGAAGCGAGCCCGTAGGGCGAGCGGAGTTGGCCCCACGCGGCTTGATTATTTGGATGGTGATGGTCAGCCGTTTCACTGCCTTCGCCGGTGCTAGGTTGTGAATTTCACTTGGGGGAAGCCATGATCAAAAAAACGGCTGTCGAACCGCCGCCGCGATATGGTTCGCGCGGTCCGCTCAGGCCTTAGTTTTCGAGCGGTTGCGTACCGCTTTGGTGTCAGTGTTGGCACCATCGCCTGCTGGGTTGCACGCGCCAAGGGCCACCGCCTCGACCGGGTCTGCTTCGACAACCAGAAATCGGGAAGGTCGTCGAATCGGACGTCGGACGAAGTTGAACAGCACATTCTCGACCTGCGAAAAACCCTTCGGGACGACAGCGTGCTGGGGGAATATGGGTCTGATGCCATTCGGCTGGCGTTGCAGGCTCAGGACCCTGACATCATGCCGCCTTCACGTGCGACCATCCATCGCGTGCTGGCTCGCATGGGCCTGTTGGATGGCACCCGGCGCACACGTCGGCCCCCTCCGCCGAAGGGCTGGTATTTACCTGATGTCGCTGCGGGGCGAGCCGAGCTGGACACCTTCGATTTCATCGTGGATCTAAAGATCGCCAATGGGCCCCTGGTGGACATCCTCACCGGCACCAGCCTTCATGGATCTCTGGCGGATGCCTGGATCATGCAGAGCGCAAGCGCCCAGGGAACCTTGCTTGCTCTCCTCGCGCGTTGGCGCCGCGAGGGCCTTCCCACCTACGCGCAGTTCGACAATGACACCCTCTTCCAAGGCGCACACCAGTTCCCCGACAGTGTTGGGCGTGTCTGTCGCGCATGCCTCGCCTTGCACGTCATCCCTGTCTTTGCGCCGCCGCGCGAACCTGGCTTTCAAAACGCCATCGAAGGCTTCAATGCCATTTGGCAGAGCAAGGTCTGGCAACGGTTTCACTTCGTTGACCTACCCAGTCTGGAAGCCGTATCCGCCCAATACATCTCCGCCCACCGCGCCAAAACAGTGTCTCGCCGCGAGACATCACCCGAGCGCAAACCCTTCCCAGAAAATTTCGCCCTCAACCTAAGTGCCCCCCTTCGAGGCCGGATGATTTTTCTGCGTCGAACCGATGATCGTGGGAAGGTAAACCTGCTCGGTAGATCCTTCCAGGTCACGGATTTATGGCTGCATCGCCTAGTAAAGTGCGAGGTGGATTTCACCAAGCATCGCATCCGCTTCTACGCTCTCCGCAGACGCGACCCCACAACCCAAACTCTCCTCAACCAGGTCCCCTACCACCGCCCCGACAGACCCTTTCAAGGCAAAGAAAAAGTGTTCAGCCAACGCTGAGACTTGGACACACTTGTGTAAAAAAAGTGTTCAGGTAACGCTGAGACTTGCCCCATTAGCCCTCACCTTCTTCCTGCTCGGCCATGCATCGGCTTGGGCGTCTTTGCAGACGCTTCAAGCGATCGCGGAATCGTAAAATCTCTGCATCGCTAGCCCCTGCGGGCAGAAGGTGGCGCATCAACCTCAGCCCAGTCCCCTCCCGATACAGTTGATCGCAGAGGGCCAGGGCTTCGGCAGGAGTTGGAAGGGGATCTGAGCGGCGCACTCCTCCAGGGTAGGGCCATCTGATTGCATACACCACCGAACGACGCCATCAGCCATCGGCTCTCAGCGCCCCGACCAACTCCCAATGCACACCCGGCGCAGCGGCCACGATATCGCCGCTATCGAACCAGGCCTCGCCGCCCTGCCAATCGCTGATGCGGCCACCGGCCTCCTGCACCAGCAATGCTCCCGCGGCCATGTCCCAGGGTTTCAGGCCCATCTCGAAATAGCCATCGAAGATGCCCGCCGCCACATGGGCCAAATCCAATGCGGCTGAGCCTGCCCGACGCATGCCTTTGGCCCTCGGGAATATGTTCCGGAAGGCATCCAAAAAGATAGGAAAGCGATCACCCAATTGATATGCGAAACCCACCGCGAGAAAGGCGCCGTCAAGGCTTGGCTGTCCTGAAACATGCATGGACTTTCCGTTCCATGTGGCCCCCATACCGCGCACGGCGACGAATTCATCACCCCTCAAGGGGTCCAACACACAGCCCACGACTCCGCCATCCCCATCCCAAAGGCCCACGGAAACGCACCAGTGGGGAAAGCCCTGGACGTAATTCAAGGTGCCATCCAAAGGGTCCACGATCCAGCGCCGCTCCGCATCTCCAAAAGATCCGCCCTCTTCGCCCTGAAATCCGTATTGCGGAAACCGGAAGTCCAGTACGGCGCGGATGGCCGCTTCGGCTTCTTTATCGGCAATGCTCACGTAATCATTTTTCGTTTTTTCGTGGATGGACCCCGGTTCGAGCTTGCGGAAGTGCCTGAGCAACACTTCGCCACCCACCCTGGCAGCGTCCATACAGGCTTCGCGTTGGGCATCAAACATGAACCACCATGACTCCAATGAACCACAACGGCCCTAAAGAAAGACACTTCGTTTTGCCATCGCTTAATCTTGACCGGAGCGGTAACCTATTGGCCTGGAGCTTGCCATGCCGAAGGTCATCAACATCGAGCCCACGCCGAATCCCGATGCGCTGAAATTCATCGTGCAGCCGGCGATCCTGCGCAGCGGCACCCGCAGCTTCAAGGATTTTGCTTCGGCGGTCGGCGACCCACTGGCTTCGGGGATCTTCGCGCTGGGCAAGGTGACGTCTGTCTTCTACATGGACCGATTCGTCACCGTGAACAAGGAGAGCAGCTCCGAATGGACCGATCTCATAGACCCCATTTGCGAGGTGATAGAAGATTTGAAGGCGGAAGAAGCCTCCGTGGGCGGCCACATCGCGGCGGGCCCGGATGCAGGCGACGATGAGAAACTGCGAAAAATCAACGAGCTTCTGGACAACCGGATCCGCCCTGGTCTTGCGGGCGATGGGGGTGGCCTGGAAGTCATCTCCTTTGATGGTGAGACCCTGCAAATCAGC
>JANOLT010000339.1:0-5008 GCA_031419915.1 Holophagaceae bacterium | reverse complement strand
CCTTCCGCATTCCAGATGGCCTGACCGCGGGAGCGGAACCACCGGTATTCGCCATTGGGTATTCTGAATCGGAACTCAACGTCGAAGGGCCGTCGGTGCTTCACGTGTTCGTAGAAGGCCTGACCGATGAATTCCTGATCGTCTGGATGGGCCCATTGGCCCCACTCTTTTACGTTTGGGGGAGACGCTCCAGGGGCCAAGGCAAGAAGAGATTTCATCCGATCGGAAAAGTAGACTTCACCCGTTTGAAGATTTGTATCCCAGATGCCTTCATTGGAGCCCTGGGATATCAGTGCGTAGCGTTCCTCGCTCACACGAAGGGCTTCCTTAGATCGTTTTTGTTCCGTGAGATCCCGAATGGAGGCGACCCGCACGAGTTGCCCAAGGTACAACACGGATTTCCCTGAAACTTCCGCGGGAAAAGAACTGCCGTCTTTGCGCAGAGCTAAGATTTCGTAGAGCGCATCACTGCCCGAGCGCACCATTTCCGCGACTTTCACGCGGTACTCTTCTACCACCAGGCTAAGCGCGGAACGACCGATCATCTCCTCGACGGTGCCACCCCACATCCGCGCGAGGGAATGATTGGCGTCGATGATGTGGCCATTCTCATTCATCAATACGCCATCAGTGGTGCCTTCGCTCATTGCCCTGAAACGGTTTTCACTATCCTGGAGGGCCTGCTCCGCCTTCTTCCTTTCAGTCAGATCGTAAAAGGCTGTCAAGAACGCGGTCTTGCCATCGAATTTGATCAATCTCGAAGTTATCTCCACCAACTTCGGCCCAGAAGCGGTGTTCATTTCCAGCTCCATCTTGTCCACTCGGCCATCACTGAGGATGCGGGCGATGAACGTTTCTCGATCTTCTGGGTGTTTGTAAAATGGAAGTGATTGGAGCCCAATGACATCTTCCCTCTTCCGGCCCACCAGCTCCGCCATGGGCTCATTGACATAGAGAATTTTTAGCTCGGGATATCCGATGATCACAAGGGGCACCGCAAGCGTTTCAGCCACCATGCGGAAGCGGCCCTCAAATTCACCCGCGGTGGCTTCCGCCGTATCCCTTTCTGAAAGCACAGCGCTGAGCACCATGGAGGTGACGGCCAGTACCGTAAGGAAAGTCCGCAGCAGGATCATGGAAGGATTTCCAGCCCCTGCGACCAGCGGGCCAAGACCATTGATGGTGGCGGGAATGGCGAAAGCCGCGACCAGGGTTACGGCAAAGATTGAACCCCGCTGGCCAAAGCGCAAGCAGGCCCAAACCACCACAGGGTAAACAAGGAAGGGCAGCTTATAGTGCTGGGCGCTCAATCCCAAACCGTGGGAGAAAACGAAAAGGGAGACAAGACTGAGCGTTGCCATCATTGCTACGAATTCAGCAATCTCCGCCCGGTTGGCCTTGGGCAGGGGCTTTACGGCCATCAGTAGCAACGGCGTCATCAGCAGGACGCTGGTGGCTTCCCCGAGCCACCAACGGCCGAAGAAAGGCAGGAATGCGCCCCAGGGAACCATGCCCCCCAACGCGAAGGTGGTTGCTCCAAGCGCAGCTCCCACGACGGTAGAGGCCATCCCGCCAAAAAGCACCAACACCACCACATCCCTCAAGCGGTTCAGGCTCAGGTCAAAGCCCGCCTTCATCATCAACCAATAACCTAGGCTGATTTCAATGGTGTTCGCCGTAGCGATGCCCAAGTCCACCCACCCTGGAGACTTGGTGTTCATCGCCACCGTGATCAACGCCCCGATGAAAACACCCGGCCAGAGCTTTGCCCCACCAATAAGCAGCACCGCCAATGCAACGCCCTTTGGCAGCCAAAGCGCCGTGTCTCGGCTGCCAGGGAAAGTCATCAGATAAGAACATTTCGCTGCCAGCGGATAGACCGCTGCAAGCAGAAGCATCTGGAAAACAAGGACTCGCCAGCGGGGTTTCATTGAGTCATAGAGTAGCGACCCGGCAGAACTTTAGTAGGCCAACTTACTTATTACTGCGCGAATTTCCATCGGCGCGTTCAGCCGATATAGGCTGCGAGTCAGACGCCGGAGATACGCTTCATGCAGTGCCTTACCGGGTTCAGACCAGATCGCCCGGTCCCAGTCCAGGGCCAAAAGGGAATCATCTTCGTCAATGATGAAGTTGGTGGCATTGAGATCCGGCGCAAGCAGGCCCCAACCGGAAAGCGCATCGAGCAGTCTGACGAATTGAGGCAAAAGCTCAACAGTGCGGCCAAAGGCACTTGCCCAAGGCAAAGCCTTCACATGGCGCGTGAAGTAGATGCCTTCCACCCCCCAGGAAAAAGGGCGGAACGCAAAACCCAAAGGTTCCACGGTGGGAAAGCCGTTCTCCCAGAGCGCGCGATGAATGTCGGCTTCCTCGTGGAACCGTTCGCTGTTGAGATAGGTCCGTTCATTCACGTGGCGCATCACCCCGCCCCGCCGGTAGGGCCGCAGCACCACTTGGCCCCGGCGATGAACGCCCCCGCGACCAAAGGCTTCGCCTAGATCGGTACGCTCATTCGAAAGGTCCAGGTCAGGCGGTCCTATACGGGTCCACTTTGCGCCAAGATCTCCCAAGTCCTGATTTTCCATGCGTGCCCAGGGGCTCAAGGCCGTGCGAGGCTTGTAGGGCCAGGAATCCGGGAGGATGGGAATGCGCTCGCTCAAATTCGTCCTGTTCAGCTTCATCAGCTTCGCCTGCTTCGGCAGCACGGGAAACCCCGATTATGGGATGGAGGATTTTTCCTCACACTATTTAAAACGCAAAGTGCCCATCTCTCTTCATGTTCCTGCATCCGATGTACTCGCGGCATGGAAAGCCGCCAACCCGAATGTTCGCGGACGTTTGATCCTTTTTCTTCCCGGCCTGAATTCAAACGACTTGTGCCGTGGCTCCATGGCGGCACCCTGCCAACTGAACCCACTGCACTCAAAATGCAGCAATCCGTAAAGACCATGTGAACAAAAAACTTCGGGGAGGTAACAGCCGAGATTCCCACAAGGGCTGCGGAAAAGCCCCCGGCCATGGCTGCTGGGGCTCACGCAGATAAAGAGTCCGGCTCATTCGCGAAGTTTTCGGGAAATGTGCATTGCCATGCATCCAACAACCAGGCCACTGCGACAAAACACCTTAGTTATTAACTCTCCTGAAACTCTTGGCCACTTTCTGCATGAGCAATGGATCACCTTCTATCTTGATCTTTCCACTCATGAATGCTTCCTGAGCGTTAAGTTGACCCGTGCTCATAGCGATGAAATCGTCGGGCTTCGCGGTCAGCGTGGTGTCAGCTGGACTCAAGAGCCGAGGCACCACCACGCAGCGACCCTCGTGGATCAATAGGGTGTATTCCACGTCGTCAAGTTTGTAACCCACCACCGCTTCCAGATCCCCCGCCTTTTCCTTATCAAATCGGTCGGGCATGGATTCAAGGATGGCCTGCGCAGGATTCACGGCCGCGTCGAATAATCCCGTGTAAGCGGCGACTTGTGTGAAGTCGCCCTTGAATGAAGCCTGGCCACTGAGCAGCGCCCCTACCAGGTTCAGCTTGCCCACGTTGAGCGCCGCGAAATCGCCGTCAGTCAAGCTCACCGTATGCACGCCATCGCATTCGCCGGGCCGCACTGATAGATGGTCCGGGGCGAAACTCAAGGTATAGGGTGCGCCGTCCACCTTCAATTCCAGCGTGCCACTGGCTCCACCCTTGTAGCGTCGCGAGAGCGTGGCTAGCGCCTTACCGCCAGGGGTGGCGGGGAATACGATTTCCGGGTTCTGGGACCATGTTTTCCACGCAGCCCGCAGCTTAGTCATGTCACCGCTGAAATGGATCTGCCCCGAAAGCAAAGCGGGGCCTGGATCCTGGAGTCCTGTTAGCAGGCCGCGCACAGCGGATTCCTCACCCTTCAATTCATCACCTTCGCCAAAGATCTCTGCACCCACAACCACGGAGATGGGCTGATTCACCAACTTGAGCCGGGCGTTCACGAGATCCTTGAGGGGTGTCTGGGGTCCTTTTTTACCTTCCGGTTTTTTAAAAAACTTGGGAAATTTTTGCAACAGCATCAGGTCGCCCGCGCCTTTGAGCTTGCCGCTCATGAAGGCCTGCATGGCGTCGAGCTTGCCTTCGTTCAGCGCGATCCAATCCTCCGCCGTGATCTGCACCGTGGCGGATGCATCGGCCTTGAATTCCTTAAGCAGCGTAAAAACGCCATTCGCGATGACGCACGTGTAATCACCGCCGCCATCACCTGTGACCTTGTAGGCCACCGATGCGTTCACGCCCACGGCCTTGTCCGGCAGGAACAGTTCGGGCATGGAAGAAAAGATTCCGTCTACCGTAAGTGCCATGGCGAGCTCCCAGATCAAGTGTATGAGGATGGCGCTACTGAGTATCCCAATGCAACGGCTTACCAAAAGTCAGGAGCAAGTCGAAAGAAATTCAACACTCCAGGTTGATAAAACGGACCAAATGGTCCAAAATTCATTTCATCTTTCTTCCTCAACTAAGGAGGCCCCATGAGGCAACCCTTCAGAATCCCCTTCATCACTTCCGTGATTGCGATGGTGGCCCTAGCTGTCGCACTCCACTCCGCGACGCCTCCTGCTCTCGCACCCCAGAAAACAGCGGTGAAGGCAAAATCGGTGGCTTCGTCCAAACCACCCGTCAAAAAAATCCCGCTTTCGAAGGAATCTCTCGCTTGTCTTGAATGCCACCAGGAATCGGCCACTCCAGCCGCTACCAAGCAATGGGCCGGCAGTCGCCACGCCACGGCTGGCGTGGGGTGTTACGAGTGCCACCAAGCGGACAAGACGTCGCTGACCGCTTTCGACCACAATGGATTTTCCATCACGGTATTGGTCTCTCCCAGGGATTGCGGCAAGTGCCACGCCAAGGAGACCAAGGAATTCGAGGCCAGCCATCACGCGAAGGCAGGCCAAATTCTCGGCTCCCTGGACAACGTTCTGGGTGATGTGGTGGAAGGCATTCCCGCTGGAAACAGCGGCTGCAAGCAATGCC
>JANOLT010000338.1:0-4381 GCA_031419915.1 Holophagaceae bacterium | reverse complement strand
TCACTTTACGGGCGCAATAGTGCCTCTGGCACCTATGGCTACTTCAAGGAACACGCGCTCTTCAAGGGCGATTACAAGGACACCGTGAAGGAACAGCCGGGTTCCAGTTCCGTGGTTCAGAGCGTCTCCAGCGATAAGAATGCGGCGGGCTACTCAGGGATTGGCTACGCCACCTCCGGCGTTCGCGCCGTGCCTCTCTCCGACGAGAAGAAATACAACGGCGAAGCCTTCCCCGCTACCTACGCGAACGCCCTCAACGGCAAATACCCAATGGCGCGGTTCCTCTATGTCTACATCAACCATAATCCCAAGAAACCCATTGACCCCCTGACAAAGGAATTCATCAAATTCGTTCTCAGCAAGGAAGGCCAGGAAATCGTGCTGAAGGATGGTTATCTGCCCCTCACCGCCGCCATGGAAACCACCGAGATGAAGAAACTCAATTAGGCTCTAAAGAATGAAGCACCCCAGCCAAGAGAACCCAGAAAGCCAGAGGGCCCAAAAGCGGGCCCGCCTGGTGGACCGTCTCATGGCCGCGATCATCTCCGTAGGTGGGCTCACCATCATCGCGGCGGTGCTGGGGATGCTGATCTTCATCGCCAAAGAGACCATGCCCCTTTTCAGGGCCCCTTCATCGGCCTCCTTGAGCACCATCAGGCTGTCCCCATCGCAAGGCTCGCTATTAGATGAATCCGGCAAGGCTGCCGTGCTGGTTTCACCGCGGGAAGGTCTGCAAGTCCATCGCCTTCCAGATGGGCATCTGCTTTCCACGGTGACGGATGGCCCCATGCGACCCTGGCGATCCCAAACGCCCTTGCAACCCCTCGGGGAAATGCTGGTGCAGGGGCGGGACGGGAAACTCACCGTGGGTGCGCTGAAATGGGCCAAACCATTGGGAGAGAACGATCCTGCCAACTGGACCTTGGAGCCCAACTGGCAAGGTGCCGTGCCCGTTCAAGGCGAGATCCAGAAATTGCTTCACTTCAGGCTTACCGAAGGTGATGGCCTGGGCGGTGGTGGAACGCTTCGGGTGGTGGCTTCAACGCCCTTGGGTCTGGCGTGGCTGGAATCTGCGCTCGACCAGACGAAACCCCTCGCGCTCAACCTTATTCCCCTGCCGCCAGGCCTGAACGCCACTTGCGCCCTCTGGAGCCTGGATGGGCGCGCGCTGTACGTTGGCACCCAAGAAGGCGCGATCCTGGATTTCAGGATGGAAGGGGAACCTGACCTCCTGACCCGCTCTGAATTCGGTGAACCCGTCAGCGCGCTGGGCTTCACCATCGGAGAGACATCGCTACTGGTGGGCGGAGCCAAGGGTAAGCTGGCGGCTTACCAACAAGTCCGCGTGAACGAGGTTTTCCAGCTCCAGCCCTTTCATGCTTTTCCCACCCTCAATGGCGCAGTCCTTGGGTTCACGCACAGCCTTAGGGATAAGCGGTTCCTGGCCTGGACTTCCACTCAGGTGGTCGTGGATCACCTGACTACCGAGCGAAGGCTCTTCAGCGCTGCTGTGGATCAAGCCTCCCAAGCGACCATCGCGCCCCGTGGCGACCTGGTTCTCGTCATCTCCAGCGATGGCCAGGTTCGTTCATGGAGCCTGACCGCGCCCCACGCCGATGTCAGCCAAAAAAGCCTTTGGGGCAAGGTCCATTACGAAGGCTATGAGAAACCGGATTACGTGTGGCAGAGCACCGGCGGCACCGATGATTTCGAGCCCAAATTCGGGATGATGCCGCTGATTTTCGGAACCCTGAAAGGCACGCTTTACGCCATGCTTTTCGCGCTGCCCCTGGCCATTTTCGCCGCGCTCTATACCAGCCAGTTCGCCAGCCCCAACTTGCGCAATGCCATCAAGCCCGCGGTGGAGATCATGGCCGCCCTGCCCTCGGTGGTCTTAGGCTTTCTTGCAGGCTTGGTGCTGGCTCCGCTCTTCGAAAAGGTCGCGGTGGAATTGCTTCTCTTTCCGCTTACGACTTTGCTTTGCGTGTTGCTGTTCATGCCGTTTTGGAGTCGGCTTCCCCAGAAATGGCGCACCATCTGGGGCGATGGTCGTGAAGTCATCTGGGTGGCGCCGCTGCTGATCCTGGGCCTTTTCGTGGCCTATCAAACGGGACCCTGGTTCGAGCGCGCTTTTCTTGGGGGCAGCTACCGCGGCTGGCTCCAGTCAGCCCACGGCATCACTTTTGATCAGCGCAACAGCCTGGTGGTGGGTTTCGCCATGGGCTTCGCGGTGATTCCCATCATCTTCACCATCAGCGAAGACGCCTTGTACTCCGTGCCGAAATCCCTCACCAGCGCGAGCCTGGCCTGCGGCGCTTCACCGTGGCAAACCGCTTGGCGGGTCGTGCTGCCCACCGCGAGTCCCGGTATTTTCTCGGCGGTGATGGTGGGCCTGGGCCGCGCCATCGGCGAGACCATGATCGTGCTCATGGCCACCGGAAACACGCCGGTGATGGACTGGAGCCCCTTCAACGGCATGCGCACATTGGCCGCCAACATCGCTGTGGAAATTCCTGAAGCGCCTCTGCACGGCTCCCTTTATCGTGTGCTGTTCCTGGCGGCCCTGCTGCTCTTCGCCTTTACTTTCGTTCTCAACACCATCGCGGAACTGGTTCGCCAGCGTCTGCGCAAACGCTACGAGAGCTTCTGATGGCGCGGTTCACGGAATGGCTCCGGCGCGGCACCGTCTTCATATGGTTCTCGGGCACCATGCTCTCCCTCTGCCTGCTGATGATCCTGGGACTCGTGGGATTCATAGCCGTGAAGGGTCTGGGGGTTTTCTGGACCCAAGCCCTGGTTCAGGTCCAGGGACCCGATGGCCCGGTTCTCGGCGAGATCACATCCTTCGAAGCGCCCCAAGGAACGGAACCCGCGAAGGTCCAATTTCGAGTGGGCAACCGGGACATTTATGGCCAGGATTTCAGATGGTTCAAGGCCGCGGAGATCAGCGGACGCCATGAGCCGAAAGATGCCCTACTGATCGAGCGGCTGGAAAACGGCGCATTCTTTGGTCGCATCCAGGATATCTCCCAGGATGGGCGGCCCATTGCCACAGCAGACGCCGCCGTTGAAGAAGTGAAGCGCCGTCTTCCGGCCACGAACAAGCTGCAGGCCCAGATCCGGGGAATCGAAAAGGGCGCTGTGGGCGACCTGAATCAGAAGCTTGAAGACTGCCGCCAAGCCCTGGAATCCGCAGGCAGCCCCAAGGCACGGACGGCTCTCGAACAAAAGGAACAAGGCCTCAAGTCCCAGTACGATCAGCTTCAAACAGAGCTGGATCAATTGCGGGCAAAAGCCAAAACCTTCACCGTGACCCTGCTGACAGTGGATGGCCAGACCAAGGAAATTCCACTTGGCGGCATCGTGCGCATCGTTCCAGCCAATGAGCTGGGCTGGTTCGGAAAGGTCCGTCTTTATTTTTCCAGGCTCTGGGAATTCGTGGCGGACGACCCCCGTGAGTCCAACACCGAAGGGGGCATTTTTCCCGCCATTTTCGGCACGGTGATGATGGTGTTGATCATGTCCGTGCTGGTGGTTCCCCTTGGTGTGGTGACCGCGCTTTTCCTGCGCGAATATGCCAAGGATGGCCTACTGGTGCGTACGGTCCGCGTGGCGGTGAACAATCTGGCCGGAGTCCCCTCCATCGTCTTCGGCGTGTTCGGCCTGGGCTTCTTTGTTTACGCCGTGGGCGGCACCATTGACCAGCTGTTCTATTCCTCTAAACTGCCCACGCCCACCTACGGCACAGGCGGCATCCTCTGGGCTTCCCTCACGCTGGCGCTGCTCACGGTGCCGGTGGTGGTGGTGGCCACGGAAGAAGCCTTGGCCGCAGTGCCCAGGAATCAGCGGGAGGCGAGCCTGGCCCTGGGCGCCACCAAGTGGCAGACCATCTGGAACGTGGTGTTGCCGGGCGCTACGCCAGGCATTCTCACCGGCCTGATACTCGCCATGTCCAGGGGCGCGGGTGAAGTGGCGCCGCTCATGCTCACGGGCGTCGTGAAGCTCGCGCCATCCATGCCATTGGATGGCACCTTCCCCTTCTTGCACCTGGACCGGAAGTTCATGCACCTTGGGTTCCATATCTACGACCTGGGCTTCCAAAGCCCCAACAGCGAGGCCGCCAAGCCCATGGTGTTCATGACGGCCCTACTGCTGCTGCTCGTCGTGGTGTCGCTCAATCTCTTTGCCCTGAGGCTGCGCCAAAAATTGAGGGCGCGCTTGGGTGGGAGCACCTTCTGATGCAATCTGGAGCTCATATGGAAATTGACGATCCCAGTATTTTGCCGGAGCCGCTGACCCACCCGGGGCCAGCGAGGCCGCCTGCGCCGCCCGTCACGGCCCACAGCGTCAAGCTGGCGGACCTGCCGCTTACCGACGCGTC
>JANOLT010000337.1:0-3852 GCA_031419915.1 Holophagaceae bacterium | reverse complement strand
CCCAGGTCCCAGGCCACGGTACTGAGGAGCCCACGTTGGCTCACCACAAGTTGGGTGCCCGTATTCATCAATACGAAGCTGCCCGTGCCGTAGGTGATTTTCGCTTGGCCCGCTTCAAAGCAGCCCTGTCCAAATAGCGCGGCCTGCTGATCCCCGGCGATGCCCGCGATGGGGATGCCGTCCGGAAGCGGGGCCACATTGCGAATACGGGCACAGAGACCCGCGCTTGGCACCACGCGCGGCAGTGCGATGCCTTCCACGCCGAATAGGGTGATGAGCTCATCGGACCACTTCCCTTGATGGATATCAAAAAGCTGGGTGCGGCTGGCATTGCTGGCGTCTGTCAGATGTTCACCACTGAGCCGATGAATCAAAAAACTGTCCGAGGTTCCAAAAGCCAGGCGGCGGCCTGGGTGCTGGGCCTTCAGCCAGGCGAGCTTGGTGGCGGAAAAATAAGGATCCAGGGGCAGACCTGTCAGCTCGCGTACGCGGGGCTCGTGGGCCTTCAGCGCCGCGCAGGCCGCAGTGGTGCGGCGGTCCTGCCAGACGATGGCGGGGCCAAGGCTCTGGCCCGTGCCCGCATCCCAAATGAACGTGGTCTCCCGCTGATTGGCGATCCCGATGGCCGCAATGCGGGCCGGGTCCAAATCCTCCAGAACGCGGTGTATAGCTTCCAGCACGGAAGCCCAGATCTCGTCCGGATCGTGTTCGACCCATCCTGCTTGCGGGAAATGCTGTGGGAACTCCACCGTCGCGCGCCCGCGCACACAAAGCTCCCGGTCCAGCACCAGCGCGGTGCTGCCAGAGGTGCCCTGATCCAGGGCCAGAATCAGGTCAGGCATGGTTGAATCACTTTAAACCCGGAGTCAGCAATTGCGCGGGTCAGTTGGTATCAACTATGTGCTATGGGCTATCAGCTATGAGCCCATAGCTGATAGCTGATAGCTCATAGCCCTTAGAACACCTTCACGCTGAGCGAGCCTTCGGGGGGCTTCGAGTCGCTGATCTGGATGCGGCCCGAGGGATCGGTCCATTGATAGATGAGACTCTTCTTGGCGTTGGTCACTTGTTCCGTGCCGGGGACAATTTTTTCATCCACTTCGAAACCTCCACGGCCCTTGTTCAACAAGGCCATGGCCCCCGCGGCCTTGGGATCAGCCTGCACCAGGCGCCGCTGCCAGAGATCCATGACCTTCGGCACGTAGGCGCGGGTCTCTTTGAATGGAGGAATCCCGTTGTAGCGGTCCACGGATCTTTCGCCGGCGTTGTAAGCGGCGATCACCCGGGTGCTGTCCCCACGGAAATAATCCATGAGCCACTTCAAATATTTCGTGCCGCCGATGATGTTCTGGCGGGGATCAAAGGGATTGGTGACGCCGAAGCGAAGCGCTGTGGCGGGCATGAGCTGCATCAGCCCGAGCGCACCCGCGCGGCTCCGGGCCTTGTCATAAAAGGCGCTTTCAGCCTGGATGATGGCCCGGGCGAGCCAGGGATCCACGCCGTTGATGGTGGCGATCTCATCCACCATGGCCAGCATTTCGGGACTGCGCAACACGCGGCCCATCTCGATCTTGGTGATGGCAAGCTGGGTGTGGCCGACACCCACATGCTTCAAGGTAAGCCCGCGCCCCTGCACCGCCCCCGGAGGCAGGTTGTTGATGATCAGGCGCCCGTTCTTGTCGGTATAGGTGTAGATGTAGGCTTGCGGGGCCGCAGAAGCGCGCTGTTGAACTCGCCGCTTGGCGGTATCGGCTGCGCCAGCCGTGAGAAGGGCCGGGATCAGCAGGTACATCAACGATGTCTTCATCCTGATAAGTATACGTTCCCTAGGAACAATGTTCAGAGAGCGTGGAGAAAGGTCTCGACTTCCGGCCATTCGCGGGTGATCGGAAAGGGGGGCAGTGCGGCGCGGACCTGGGCCGCGTAGCGCTTTCCGTAGCGGTCCTCGTGAGGCAGCATGAGCCGTGGATCCAGGATGCAGACCACGCCGCGGTCCTGCTTGGTGCGGATCAAACGACCGATGCCCTGTTTCAGTTTCAGGGTCATGGACGGTACCTGAATGCCAATGAAACCCAGGCCTTGGCGTTGGGCATCGGCTTCGCGGATGCGCGCTTGCAGCACAGGATCATCCGGAGGCGCGAAGGGCAGACTCGTGACGATGACGAGGCTCAGCGCTTCTCCCGGCATGTCCACGCCCTGCCAGAAACTTGCAAGACCCAGAAGCGCCGCATTGGGTGTTTTCTGAAAGCGTTCCATGAGCAGGCTGCGTGAAAGTCCATCGCCTTGGGTGAAAAAGGTGATGTCGGGTAAAGCCGCTTCTAGCCTAGGTTTGAATGCCGCCAACATGCGGCGGCTGGTGAAGAGGATCAATGCCCGGCCCCGGGAAGCGCGCAGCAATCGTTCCATGGCAGAAAGGCTGGTTTCCACCCAGGCAGGTTCGCCCACGCCATCCCGGGCGGCGCGTCGTTCGGGCAGATCGGGTGGAACGAACAGCAGGCCTTGAGTTTCAAAATCGAAAGGGCTCTCCACCAACTCGGCGCGGGCCCCTTCTTCATCCGTGAGCCCCAGGCGGAGCTTCAGTCCATTGAAACCCCGGCCATCCCGCAAGGTGGCCGATGTCATCAGCACGGTGTCGAAGCCGCGTCGGATATGTTGATGAAAAAAGGGTCGAACATCCACCGGATTAGCCTTGAAGACAAAGCTGTGGGGGCCTTCGCGGTTGAGCGTGGAGACCCAGCCGACCGGCTGCGCGAAGATCTGTTCCATGCGTTGGAAGGCCAGGCCCACGCGCTCGGAGAGCTTGCGCCAATTCAGCACATCAGGGTTCGCATGAGTCGCATCGGGCGGGCGCGAGGCCAGCCGCCTGGTTTCCTGCCAGGCGGCCTGGCCTGCGGAAATCCAAGCCACCACGGCGTCCGCAAGCTCCTTCAATGGAAGCCGCTGGTCATCGAATCCAAAGGTTCCATTCCCTAAAGGAAGCCAGGAAAGCACCTGTTGCCACGCGTCTTCCCAGGGCTGCAAAAGGGCTTCCAGGGCCGCACCTTCGGGTTCTTTCACTGCTTCATCCGCGAGATCGCGAAAGAGCATCGTCATGGCCCGGTTGGACCACTGCTCGGCGCAGCTTTCCGTGAGCTGTTCTTCGATCTCGTGGGCCTCGTCCAGAATGAGCACCGGCGCGTCTGGTAACACCTGGCCGAAGGCTGATTCCCTGAGTACCCGGTCCGCCAGCAACAGGGCGTGATTGACGATCACGATATCGGCGGTGGCGACTTCCTGCCGCAGGGTCGTGAGATGACAGTCCTCGAAATGGGAACATTGCTTTCCTGTGCAACGCTCGGAGCGGGCGTTGAGCTTGTCCCACAGCTCCGATTCACCCTCGCCAAAGCGGCCCAGCTCCTCGCGGTCCCCGATTTCGGTTTCCTTGGACCATCTCCCCAGTGCCATCCAGAGCCCATGATCTGCCACGGTCATTTCTGAAGGCGGATGCACTTCCATCTGTTCCCACGCGGCCTTACAAAGGTAATTACTGCGGCCTTTGGCGACGACGGCCTTGATCGGGCGGCCCAGGATGCCGCTGGCCCGTGGAACATCTTCTTCGAGCAATTGCCGCTGCAGTTGTTTAGTGCGCGTGGCCACCAGAATGGGCCGTTGCTCGGCGGCAAGGGCCGGGATCAAATAGCCCAAGGATTTTCCTGTGCCGGTGCCCGCTTCGACGGCTTGCAGCACCGCATTCGGTTTCGATTCAGGATCCGAACCCGCGTCGCGCCAAGCCTTCTTGATGGCCGCGCCCTCTTCGATGGCATCCCACACCAGTTCCGCCATGCGCGCCTGACCGGGCCGCTCCTCCGCCCC
>JANOLT010000336.1:0-6582 GCA_031419915.1 Holophagaceae bacterium | reverse complement strand
CGGCTACTTTCTGGTGACCCAAAATGAAGCGCACTCATGGGTGGAGTACTACGATCCCGATGCGAAATTCTGGCGCGTGGCGGATCCCACGCCACCAGCGCCGCCTAACACGGATTTGACACAAGGATTCATGGGGGCGGTTCAGCGCTGGGCGGACGCGGTGCGGTTCCGCTGGGACCGACATGTGGTGCGGTTTTCCGGCGAGGATCAATCCACCGGATTCGACTGGGCCACATCAAAGCTTTCGACTTTGGGAAACGTCAAACCCTCGCATTTGAGCACACAGAAATGGGCAGGTCCATCCTTACCGATTTCACTTGGCGTGCTGCTCCTCGCCACCGCCATCGCGGCCATCCTTTGGCGCACCCGCGCTTTCTGGATGAACCGCCTAGGGCTCGGCAACACAGGTCCTCGCGGCCTCAGGCCGCTTCGGCCCCTGTTGCGCCGTACCCACCGCAGCCTGCCACCCAAGAAAGGTGAAACGTTACGCGCCTGGCTGCTGCGATTGGCCAGGGAAAAGCCCGACCGCGAACCGGCCCTGCGAATGCTGGCCTCCACCGCTGAATCCGTGGCCTACGGAGGCCGCTCCGAAGAACAGGAACTCAAGAATCTGGTGAAGTCCGAATTGAGTCACTGGAAGAGCTGATTTTTCATTTTAGGATCCTGTACAGATTGCTGAAATCATCGGTCCACCTTCGTACGCTGCGCTTGGATTCCAGGGGCACACCCGCCTTCGCGATTTCATCTCGCCTGAAGAGTTCGCCGTCCTGACTCATCAGTACCCAATCGGAGCTGAAGACACCTGCATCGTCATCGCCTTTGTTGGACACTTCCAGGGTCTTCCATCCACTGCCTTGGGCTTCTGCGAGGAGTACGGGTCTCAGATCCAGATAGCGATTGGAAATGTGGACCGCTACGATGCCGACGCCGCCAGGACGCAAGTGGCGCCGGTACTGCTGGAAGGCCTCGCGGGTGAGCAGATGAACCGGAATGGAATCGCTGCTGAAGGCATCCACCGCGATCAGGTCGTAGGCTTGAGGTGGTTCACGCTCCATGGAAAGCCGCGCGTCGCCCATCACCACTTCAGCCTTCCCATTGCATTCGGGAATGGCCTGGAACCAGGCGCTGGCAAGGTCCGCGACCAAGGGGTTGATCTCGTAAACGCGGACCAGATCGCCAGGCCGCGCGTAATCCGCGAGGGTGCCCGATCCCAGGCCCACCACGCCGAATTTCAAAGGGCCTTTCTCGCCCAGCAGTCTCAACGAAAGTCCCACACCGGAGTCGGGACCGTAGTAGGTGGTGGGTTTCTTGGCGAGATCCCCCGCCAGAAACTGGCCTCCGTGATTGATGTTTCCGTGGACCAGCATTCGCATGCGGCCGCGGTCCTTGTATCGCTCCACCACGCGCAGGGCGCCATAGAAATTGCGGACCTGCACCAGGGCACTGCGAGCCCGCTCATGTTCCAACTTCACCGACATCACCGCCAGCACCGTTGCGCAAATGGCCAGCAACAACCCACTTCCCTGCCGAACGAACCGCCTCGTTCTCTCCCCCGGGTCCCGCATCCAGGCAATGAATATCAGAATCGCCATCAGCACCAGAGCTATAGGAAATTCCACCAAGGTCGAAAAGATGCGCGGCGCCAGCAGGCCCGCGAAAATCCCCCCCAGCGCGCCACCGAAGGAGAGTGAAAGGTAAAAGCCCGTAAGGTATTTCGGCGCAGGTCGCAGCCGCGCCAGTTCACCATGAGCCGTCATGCATGCCACAAAAAGCGCGATTGAGAACACGATCACCTGGACCCGCACTGAAGCGTGAACGTGGTCCGGCATCATCAGCCAACCCATGCCGAGCAGGGCCGGAACCAGCAGCCCCACAAATGTTTTGCGCACATACCAGCGGGGATTGTCGAAACAGATGATGAAGCTCAGCAGGTAAAGGCAAAGCGGGAGCACCCACAGAAAGGGGATGGGCGCTACGTTGGTGCAGAGATGGCTCGTCACCGAAAGCAGCAACAACGAAGGCGCGAAGGCCAGCAATACCCATAGCAGCCGAAGGCTGGGCATTGGCCTCACTTCATCAGCAACGGACATAGCTTCAGCGTTCACTGGGCTGTTCGGAATTTCCGAAAATTCCGGAAGTTCTCTTGCGCGCCATACCATGCCCGCGGCGCATAGCAGATAAACACCGTAGCCCGCCGTCCACACCCAGGCCTGAACGCCCAAAACGAGAAAGGGTTCGATGAGCACAGGGTAGCCTAGCAGCGCCGCCAGGCTGCCCGCATTGGAGAGCGCGAACAAACGGTAGGGCTGCCAGCCCGGGCGCTCCCGGGCAAGCCAGGCTTGCACCAACGGACCCGTGGAGGACAACAACAGATAGGGCAGACCCACGGTGGCCACCAACAGACCTAGAATGCGGAAGGTCGGATCGCCGGTGATGCCAGGCTTCCACCCAGGGTTGGGGCTCAAGGGAAGCATCAAGATGCTCGCCCCGAGCAGAATCAAATGCACGATGGCTTGCCGTTTTGCGGCGAGCTTCTGCAAGAGATGCGCATACAGGTAACCACCCAGCAGCAGCACTTGAAAAAAGAGCATGCAGGCGGTCCACACTGCCGCCGATCCGCCAAACCAGGGCAGGATGCGCTTGGCGAGGAGCGGCTGCACCAGGAACAGCAGGAATGCCCCCAGGCCGATGGTGGCCGCGGGCAAGGCGAGGCTGCGCGAAGTCAATGCAGCGGAAGCCGCAGAAGAAGGCGCGGTGTCATTCACTCGCGCTCCAGCATCCCGAACCTTGCGACGATGCGCTTTTCGCCGGTCTCGAAACGGATGGTGTAGGTGAGTCCTTCTCCACTGCCGGTGGCGGCGGTGATGACGCCACGACCGAAGCGGGGGCTCCGGATTCGTGTGCCCTTGGGCCAAGCATCGGGGGAACCTGACTGCACCGAAGCGCTTGGTAGTGCTGTCATAAGGGTGGGTGCGGGTTTGCCTTCTGAATCCACTTCAGCCGTGGCCCGCACTTTATCGAAAAAGCTGCGGATGCGGTTCAGTTCCGACGCCACCGATGAACCGCCACCGCCCCGCGCGCGCTCCGGCGTCCATCCGCCCAGGCCTGCCTGATACAGTTCCGTGCCCCATCGAATCGGCGTTTCCAGCGCATCGCTGGGAAGTTCTCTCAAAAATCGGCTGGGCATGCCGAGCACTTCGCTGCCCATGATGCGCCGCCGGCGGGCGCCGCTGAGATAGAGCTTGGCTTTGGCTCGCGTGATGGCCACGTAGAAAAGACGGCGCTCTTCTTCCAGTCCTTCATCGGTCTCCCGCGCCTGGCGGTTGGGGAAGACTTCTTCTTCCATGCCCACAAGAAAAACGATAGGAAATTCCAGGCCCTTGGCGCAGTGGATGGTCATGAGTGAAAGTTCGATGCTCTGGTCCAACTGATCCGTGTCCGCCGCCAGTGTCACGCGATCCAGGAATTCCGGAAGCCGCAGTCCCAGGGACTCGGATTCCGCGGCGGCCGAAAGGAATTCTTCCAGGTTCCGCACGCGGCTTTCGGCCTCCAACGTGCCTTCGTCTTCGAGCATTTGAAGGTAACCACTCTCATGCAAGGTCCAGCGCACCAGGCCCGCGAGGCCAAGCGCTGTAGCCTCGCTGGCGGCGCGATAGAACAGCTCCACGAAGCGATGCATCTCCCGCCCCGCGCGGCCCTTCAGCTCCCCAGCCTTCAGCAGGATCGCCACGCCATCAAGCGCAGTTCCATTTTCGGGAATGGCGGCTTCGATTTTCCCCAGGGTGGTGGGCCCCACGCCCCGCGATGGGCTGCTGACCGCGCGACGGAAGCTTTGAAGATCGTATGGATTGGAAATGAGTCGTAGGTAGCTGAGCAGATCCTTCACTTCCTGACGCTCGTAGAACTTCGTGCCGCCCACGAGTTTGTAGGGCAGATTCGCGGCGCGCAGGGCCTCTTCCATCTGCCGCGACTGCCAGTTGGCGCGATAGAGCACGGCCATCTTGATGTTCGTGTCGTAGCGCCTGGCTTCCTGCAGTTTTGACACCACCCACTCGGCTTCCAGTCGCCCATCATCGCTGAGCTTGAAGGTGATGGGTTCACCCATGCCGCGATCGGTCCACAGCGTTTTCCCGATCCGTTGCGCATTGTTGGCGATGACCGTGGAGGCCGCGTCGAGAATGGATTGCGACGAGCGGTAGTTTTGCTCCAGCTTGATCTGGATGGCCTCGGGAAAGTCCCGCTGGAAGTCCAGGATGTTGCGGATGTCGGCGCCTCGCCAGCCATAGATGGAATTGTGTGTGAGCAGGCCGTTGGCGACGAAATTATGCGTGCCCTCCACGTCCAGGTCGTAGACGGGTTTTGAAAGGGTCACGCGCTTGACCGAGATCACCGGGTCGTAACCGCCCTTGGAATCGAAAAGCACCATTCCTGGCTGAATATTCGAAGCGGGAATCATCGGCAGGGAATTGGATTCGCGCAAGCCGCGACCCACGCCCAGCCTAGCCTGCATGACAATGCTAGCGCCCATTCCGGATTTCAAATGATGGGCGATCAGCATCAATTCCCGGAAGTCCTTGCGGCAGGTCTCGAAACGCCAACTTTCAGATCCGGCTTTCGCGGGACGCACGGAAAACCCAAGCTGCTCCAGCTTTCGTCTTCCCGCTGGATCCTGTCCCACCATCGCGATCCGGTGCATGGGCGTGCTGCCGCGCCGGTCACCGCAAAGCGTCACCTGAACATTGCGTCGTCGACCCAGGGAGCCTTGCGCCCGGTGGTGGGGATGGACCGGGTCGAGGCCGCGTTCCCGAAGGAGACGGCGGGCACCTCCTTCAGAGTCCACGGACGCGAATACCCGGGCTATCAAGGCGGCGTCATGCACCAGACCTTTCTCTTTTTTTCCCTTACGAGGCACGAACGGAAGGGTCGGAATCTGATGTCGAAGGGAAAGGATCGTCTCCTCTAGCCGCGCCTCGTTTTCAGTGCCATAGACACCCACCACCCACAACTCATCGGCGTGCTCTTGCCGCGCCCGTTGCAGGAACCCCACAACTGGCTTCACCTGTCCGCGCGTATGGATTTGGCTTGTGCCCAAGCGCCAGCCGATGCCTTCTTTCCGCATGAGATAAACGAAGTGGCACTGCGAGGCGACACCCAGCCGGTAGCCCGCGAAATGAGTGTGCTCGGGCGTGCTGACAAGCTTGCGGCCTGATGATGTCCGAATTTCCACGCCCATTCCGGATCGGGTGCGTTTGGCCACGCGCAGCACCTTGGCGGGACGGAAATCACCAGAACCGAAACAGGACCAGACTTCATCATCCGCATGAATCTTTTCGATGCGGCGCTCAGACCCATCGGCCATTCGGATGTGGGTCCCCGCCATCAGACACTGATCTTCATCGCCGACCACGCACAGGTTGTGATGCCTTCGCGCCAGATGTTGCACCAGCAAATATTGCGCGCGATTGGTGTCCTGATATTCATCCACCAGCAGGTATTGGAATCGCGTCCCATAAATGGCCTGCATGGCGTCCTCACGGAACAGCCGTTCCGTGTAGAGAAGCAGATCATCGAAATCACAGGCCCGATGGTTGCGCAGGCCTTTCTGGTAAAGCGTGTAGGCGTCCAGCACCTTACGGGTCCAGGGATCGATGGCTTCTTCCACCGCTTCTTCAGGAAGCAGGCAGCGGTTCTTGAAATCGGAAATCATCTCCAGCACACGGCGCGGATGGAACTGTTTTTCGGACATTTTCAATTCCGACAGCACCTGCTTCATCAGGCTTTTCTGATCCGATGGATCAAAGATCACGAAGTCGCGGCCCACTGGCGTGCGATCGCCCTCGCGACGGAGAATGCGCGTGCAAAACGAGTGGAAGGTGCTGACCCAGAGCTGCGCCACGGGAACCGAAACCAGCTGTGCCACCCGGTCCCGCATTTCTTCGGCGGCCTTGTTGGTGAAGGTCATGGCCAGGATGGAGCCGGGGTGCGCACCCTTCTCCTCAATGAGCCACGCGATGCGCCGCGTGATGACCGTGGTCTTGCCGGATCCAGCACCCGCGAGGATCAGCAGCGGCCCTTCCGTATGCATGACGGCTTCCCGCTGGGGCGGGTTCAGATTCTGCAACAGCGGATGATCGGCGGTGGCCTCGGGCATCCCTGATTCTAGCGGATGGAAAATGAAAGCTGCCCTCGGCCTATTTCGCGGGCGCTTCAGGCGTGATGACCTTGCCCTTTTCGGCCTTGCGGACGACCCGCTGCACCATCTCCATCATCTCGGCCTCGCTGAGCCGGTCCTTGAATGACGGCATGCGACCGAACATCTTGCCCTTGCGGATGGTCTTGGCCAACTCCGCATCGGTGAAGCCTTTCATTTCTTTGGTGTCCGTGAAGTCCTGGCCCTTGAGCCGGGAGCCATCGGCGCCCCGCGCACTGCCATCAGCCCCATGACACACCGAGCAGTTGATCGCGAAGAACGCTCGCAGATCTTTTTTCGGCGGATCTTGAGCAGCCAGGGCAGGCAGGCCTGCCAGTAGAAGGATCGCAAGTGAGCGCTTACATAGAGAGTTGGTCATTTCTTCCTCGCTG
>JANOLT010000335.1:0-9441 GCA_031419915.1 Holophagaceae bacterium | reverse complement strand
CTTCGGTGACGATGCGGCCATTGTGGGTGGCCTGGGCTGGATTGACGGAAATCCAGTCATGATCATCGGCCAGCAGAAAGGCCGGGATACCAAGCAGAAAATCCTGCGCAATTTCGGGATGCCCAAGCCCGAGGGCTACCGCAAGGCTCTGCGATTCATGCACCTGGCTGAAAAATTCCAGCGCCCCATCCTTTGCCTCATTGATACCCCCGGTGCCTATCCAGGCGTGGATGCCGAAGAACGGGGGCAAGCCGAAGCCATCGCCCGAAACCTGCGTGAGATGGCCAAGTTGCGCGTGCCCGTGGTGGCGGTGGTAATTGGCGAAGGCGGCTCCGGTGGCGCGCTGGCCCTGGGGGTGGCGGATCGGGTGTTCATGCTGGAAAACGCCATTTATTCGGTAATCTCGCCAGAGGGCTGCGCATCAATCCTTTGGAAAGACCCCGCCATGGCTCCCCAAGCGGCCAGCGCACTGAAGCTCACTGCTCCTGCGCTCATTGGTCTGGGCGTTATTGATGGCATCATTCCAGAACCTCTCGGCGGTGCCCACGGCGACTGGGATGGCGCTGCGATGGCACTTAAGGATGCGGTGGGCCAGGCCTTTGCAGAATTGTCGGAACTGACGCCTGAAGATCTGGTGGAAGCCCGCTATCAAAAATTCGCTTCAATGGGCAGCGTGGGCTAGCCATGCCAGGCCTCGCCAGTGCAATCGCCAAGCCCTGGCGTCTCCGCCGTGTCATCCCGCCAGGGTCGGAGCCTTGGGCTCGGATGGCCAGGGACTTCGATCTTGATCCGAGGGCCGCGCGCATCGCCTGGCTGCGGGGACTGGATCACCCAGAAGACCTGGCTTGGAGGTTGGATCCGGCCTGGTCCCGCAGCACGGATCCTTACCTGCTTCCAGGTGTGGGCGAGGCTGTGGCCTGCATCCACCAGGCCATCGAAAAGGGTCTATCCATTTGTGTCTACGGCGACTACGACGTGGACGGTGTGACCGCCACCGCCCTGTTGGTTCGTGTGCTGGAAAAGCTGGGTGCCAAAGTCAGCTTTTTCATCCCCAACCGGTTTTCAGATGGCTACGGCTTGCACCTGGACTGCATTCGCGAATTGAAGGAAACCCTTCAGCCTGATCTTCTCGTCTCGGTGGATTGCGGCGTGCGCAGCGTGCAGGAAGTCCGCGCCAGCTCCGAGCTGGGCATGGATTGGATCATCACGGATCACCATTCCCTTGGCACGGAGCTGCCCCCGGCCAAGGCCGTCGTTCACCCCCAAATCGGGGACTACCCAAATCGTGGTCTCGCAGGCGTAGGCGTGGCGTTCAAGTTGGCTCAAGGTCTGCTCGATGCGGCCCCCGACACAGCTTTTTTGGATGGCCTCCTGAAGCTCGTGGCCATCGGCACCATCGCCGACATGATGCCCCTCATCGGGGAAAATGCCTTGTTGGTGCGCCGTGGCCTTGATGCTTTGCAAGGCGCCAACGGCCCTGGCCTCGCGGCTCTGCTCAAGGCCGCACGCATCGAAAGTGGAGCTGTTGTCAGAGCGCAGGACATTGCCTTTGGCGTGGCACCCCGTCTCAACGCCGTGGGTCGCATGGGGGGCGCCGAGGACGCCGTGAGGCTGCTGTTGACGCGGGATTCCGTGGAAGCTCAAAACCTCGCGGCGCGTGTGGAATCACTGAATGCCGAGCGCCGCCAGATCCAACGCCATCTCGCCATGAACTTGTCGGCGCCGAATGGTGAGGATTTTGATCTCGTGGTGGAGCCATCGGCCCACAAGGGTGTCATTGGCATCGTGGCGGGCCAGCGGATGCGCGAAAGTGGTCGCCCCACGGGCGTTTGCACGGTGCTCGATGGCGTGGCGCAATGTTCACTCCGCGCGCCCGAAGGCTTCGACTTGGGCGAACTGCTTCAATTGGCTGAGCCCTTTCTATTGAGTGGGGGCGGTCATCGGGCTGCGGCCGGCATCAGCTTCGATTTGGCCAAGTTGCCTTTTGTGCGGCAGAGTCTGCAGCGCGGGGCGGCCTTGCAGGCACGGGGGCTGCGATCACCCAGTCTGCCGGTGGATGGCCTCGGCGCAGATCTGGTGCCTTCACCGTTGGAAATGGATCGCTTGGAACCTTTTGGCCAGGGATTTCCACCGGTCCTGATGGTGATGCAGGGTGCCCTTCAAGCAGCGCCCCAGACATTCGGCGAGGGTCACGTCAAACTGCGCCTGATGGGCCTTTCGGAACCATTGACCTGGTTTTCCGGTGCTGAATCAAGCCATGGAATGCTTAAAGGTGATTCCATTCGCATGGCCTGCACCGTTCAGGACCAGCCACGCTGGGGCCGGAGCTTCTTGGTGGATGGCCCTGTCGGCGAGGAAGCAGGCGCGTGAAGTCCTTCACGTGGGCCTCCGCCAGGAATCCCTTGTGGACCGCCACAGGCTGGCTGCTCATTGCCGGGACCGTTGGCGCCTGTCTCATCTATATCGGCCGGGGACCCAAAATCGTGGCACCGAAGGACAGCGTATTTCCCGGCGCGCCCAAGGGAATCCACGGCACCATCACCGAGCAATTAGACAACGGTCGCTTCGTCCTTTCTTATCGGATCATCGAAGGGCAGGAATCGGATCTGCGCTTGCAGGGTGTATCGGGCGCTCTGGAGGAGCCTGAAGTGCGTTGGAGCATGGAGTCCCCGGCAGCGCAACGGCAGGAAGGCCAGTGGACCCTCCAGGCACCCATGGCCCTGCAAGGCATCGCTCCCGGAGGTGAAGTTCTCGGCCGCGGTTATGTGGAGGGCGGCGGTTCGGCCTTGCGCTGGCAGAAGGGGGCATGGGAAGGCTTGGCCCCGCTCCATTGGGAGAATCTGGAAGGCGGTGGAAAAGGGCGCTGGGTGCTTCCAGCGGGCTGGCGTCGTTCAAGCGATGGACGGATGGAAGTGGACCATGGCCCGGTATTGTGGGAATCCACGGAAGAGGGTCCCCTGTTGCGGATGGAGGCCGGCAGCCTTTGGACCAAATCGGCTTTTCAGGAAGGACAGTTCCGGAATGTGAAAGCTGATGTCCAGGGTGGAACCGTTCGAGCTGACATCGCGGAGCTGAAAACCGACCAATTCCGATGGCCTGGGCCTTTGAGTTTTGAACGCGACGATGGGTGGAGGGGCGAGGCCGCCGGCGGCTTCGCCCCGAGGCCGACTCCCGGCGCAAGTATGGATGTCATCGAATTGAGGCAATTCCTGGCCCATCGCGCGGTACCCGGTGGAGAAGAGCACTTAAGGGCCAACGGGGTCCGCTGGACCAAGGCTGGCCTGCGACTAGAGGGCAGCGTGACCTGGGATCAGCCACTGGATGGGCTGCGGCTCTCACTGAATTCCCCCCGCATCCTGCTGCGCGAAGCAGCAGGCAATGATTTGCCAGCGGATTTGCTGGTTGGTGAAGCCAGGGCCGAAGGTTCCGCCCTGCTCACCTGGGGAAAGAGCAGCCTAAGCAGCCCTCGTGCCGTTGTGCAACGGGCTACGAGCAAATGGAGGCTTGAGGCCCCAGTCCATGGTCGCAGCGAGGAGGGCAGCTTTTCCGCCGGGGCTGGTTCTGGCGATCCCCATCGTTGGATTTTTGAAGGGCCTGTTCAAGTGAATCTTTTTGGTGGGGGAAATCTGCGGGGGGCCAGATTGCTCTGGGAAGATTCAAAGAAAGGCGCTTCACCCGCATGGACGCTTCATGGACGCCCCGCCACATGGACCCGCCTGAGAGAAAGACTCACGGGCCTTCGGATCTTTCGTCAAGGGGAACGGCTGCAATTTCCTGAAGGCATCATGGGTTCCCTCGCCGCCAGCCAAGGAGATATAACCCTTCGAGCCGATCATGGGGATTCAGACCCCACCAAGGTGACACTATCTGGCCATGTCGAATGCCAAGGAATGGGGTGGCGCCTCAGTGCGCATCGCATTTTGGTGGTGCTGGGACCGGGCCGGATCGTTAAGACGGTAAGGGCAGAAGGCGGTGTCCTGCTGCGAGGGCGCATGGGCGAAGGCAGGGGCGAAGCACTGGATCTGGATATCAATACCCAGATAGCTCGCTGGCAGGGGCGAGTCCGAGGACTAGCTGAAACCGAAGCTTTCTGAGACCTTGAGCCATGACCGATATCTGCTTGGAGGCAAAAAACCTGAAAAAGACCTTTGGGGACCGCACCGTGGTTCGGGACGTGAGTCTGGCCGTGGCCCCCGGCGAGGTCGTCGGGTTGCTCGGCCCCAATGGCGCGGGAAAGACCACGACGTTTTACATGGTTGTGGGCGTGGAGGCTCCTGATCAGGGCCAGATTTTCTGGCAGGGCAAAGACATCACCCAGCAACCCATGCATCGCCGGGCTCGCATGGGCATCGGATACCTGCCCCAGGAATCCAGTGTCTTCCGCGGCCTGACGGTATGGGAAAATCTCATGGCCCTCGGGGAGTTGCAGCCTATTCCACGAGCAGATCAAATCGCACGATGTGAACGGCTCTTGGCAGATTTCCACCTCGGTAAAGTTCGCAACACCTTGGGTATGAGTCTTTCTGGCGGAGAACGTCGCCGGTGTGAGCTGGCCCGGGCATTGGTCACGGATCCGAAAATAATGCTGCTGGATGAGCCCTTCGCGGGTGTGGATCCCAAATCGGTCATGGAGATTCAAGCTCTAATTCATGATTTAAAAGTACGTGGTATCGGCGTGCTCATTACCGATCACAACGTCCGGGAGACCTTGCACATCGCCGACCGGGCCTATATCTTGGCCGATGGGATGATCATGAAACAGGGGCTGCCTCAAGAGATCGCCGAAGATCCAGATATTCGACGGGTCTATCTTGGTGAACGGTTTAAGTTGGATTAGGACACAAAAAATATGCCCCAAGGCCCCAACCTCACACAGCGCCTGAGCCAAAGCCAAACCCTGGCTTTGACTCCGTCCATGCAGCTCAAACTGAAGCTATGGCAGATGAATCTTCAGGAGCTGAGCCAGACCGTGGAGCGGGAGCTGGAGGAAAATCCCCTACTGGAATTGGCCGAAGAGGGTGATGAGATTCCCACCCTGCAGGCCCTTGAGGAAGGCCACGATTCAGACGTAAGCCAGGATGCCCAGGACGCCGTGGCCCAAGAGGGGACCGAGCTTCCAGAGGGCGTGGACACGGTGGATCTTGGGCCCATGCTCGATGCGGCAGCCGAGATGAATCCAGAATCCAACCTGGAGGCCTTCACCGAGGAAGGCGTTTCCCAGGTCCAGGAAGTCGACATGGCCGCCGAGAACAGCTGGGACACGGATCTGCCCCGGACCAGCAGCCTGCCAGATGACGAGCGCACATCCTGGGAAGACCGCCTCACGTCCAGCGAAACCCTGCAAGAGCATCTCGTATCCCAATTGCACGAAACCCTTGATGAAGAGGACCCCCGCATTCTTCAACTGGAACGCCTCATCGAGAACTTTCTGGATGCCAAAGGGTTCCTCCGGATAGATCCCGACGAACCCGGTGAAGCTGCTCCTGAAGTCCTTGCGGCTGAGCTGGGCGTCACGGTGGAGCATCTTCAAGGCTTGCTGGAAATCCTTCAGGAATTCGATCCCAGTGGCGTGGGCTGCTTCACAGTGCAGCAATCCCTGATGTTGCAATTGATACATGCTGGAGCCGAGCCCGACGATCTGGCTGTCCGCATCATCCGTAACCACACGGACTTGCTGGGACAGAAGGATCACACCAAGCTTAAAAAAGTTCTTCAGTGCGATGACGAGGAGTTGGATGAGGCTCTGACGGTGTTGCGCCACCTGCATCCGGCCCCTGGTCGAGCCTTTGACCCAGAAGGCGAGCGGGTGGTGAAGCCCGATATCGTGGTACTCAAGGGCGACGATGGCGGCTGGAAAGTCTATCTAAATGACGAAGGCCTGCCGCGCTTGCGCGTCAGCGGTGAGTACCGGAATTTCCTGGCCTCTTCAGACGTGAAGGGTGACAAGGATTTCATCCGCGAACGCTACCGCTCTGCCCGTGACTTCATTCGCGGAGTCGAGGATCGCAACCGCACGGTGTTGCGCGTTTCCTTGGCCATGGTGGAATTGCAGCGGGATTTCATGGAAAAGGGCGTCGAAGGCCTTCGGCCCATGGTGCTGCGGGATGTGGCAGAAGCGACGGGATTTCACGAAAGCACCATCTCCCGGGTGGTGAAAGCCAAGACCATCCACACGCCCCAAGGCTTTTTCGACATGAACTATTTCTTCAGCGCGTCCTTGGGCTCTGATACCGGAACCGATGTAAGCGCCACGGTGGTGAAGCATCGAATCAAGGCCTTCGTTCAGGCCGAGGAAGCCTCCAAACCTCTGTCCGATGAAACCCTGGCGAAAATGCTGGCACAAGATGGTATCCAGGTGGCACGCAGGACCGTGAACAAGTACCGAGAAGAACTCAAAATCCCACCCGCGTCACGACGACGCCAAAGATGAGAGATGACAGACAGATTAATTGATGAATTTATGCAGACGGGTCTCAAGTCCAACCGGGTGGCGGGAACGTCCCGCCCATCGGGATGCGCGTCCCAGTTGCTTTTCCGGGCTCCAGCCCACATAAGGAGGGAACGATGAAGGTCCATTTCACCGGTCGCCATGTTGAAGTCTCCGAGGCCCTTCGGATCGCGTCCCAGGAACGCCTCGGCAAGATGACTACCTTTCTGGACGACGTCATTGATGTCCACGTCATCTTTTCCGTGGACAACCACCGTCATTCCGTAGAGGTGGCGCTCAAGACCCGTCACGACACATTCGTGGCTTCCAGTGAATCCCCCGACATGTACAAAAGCCTTTCCCATGCCATGGACAAGCTGGAGGCCCAAGCCCACAAGCGCCACGATAAAAAAGTCACGGTGGAGCATGTGGGCAAATATGAAATCCCCTTAGAACCGATCGAAGCAGCAGAGTGATTTCGAGCATCCAACATCGAGAAAAGATTGAACCGCGAAAGGCGCGAAAAAACGCGAGATCAAAAACAATTTTTTTCGTGCCCATTCGCGCCTTTCGCGGTCCCAGCTTTTTAGCGGTCCCTACACCGATTCTTCCGCGGAACCCCTGTGCGGCTAAACTAGTACCTCACGGAGCGCCTAGATGCCTGATCCAACCCATCTTTATGCCCCCAAGGACAGCACTGAGCCGACCCAGGTCTGCGAAAAGTGCAGGTGCAAATACACCATGGACCACTTCAACCATGGCATCGAGAACCAGGCCTCCATCTGCCGCCGCTGCCTGCAGATCATGGGTTATAAGGTTTGATGATGACCATGCCTATGGCTGCCGCAGGGACGGACATCACCGGAACCATCCTGGACAAGGTGGAGCGGGGAATTCGCCTGAACGAGAACGAGGCTCTCGACCTGCTGGAACACGCGACGCTCGCGGATCTCAGCGTGGCCGCGACCACCGCGCGGAACCGCCACAGTGATCCAGAAAAGGTCAGCTACATCATTGATCGCAACGTCAATTACACCGATGTATGCAATGTGTATTGCACGTTCTGCGCCTTCTATCACAAGCCGGGCGACCCTCGCGGCTATGTGCTGACCAAGGAACAGCTCCGCCAGAAAGCTGAGGAGACGAAGGCCCTGGGCGGAACGGGTTTCCTGCTTCAGGGCGGCGTGAATCCCGACCTGCCCTGGGACTACTACCTGGACCTGGTGCATTACCTGAAGCATGACTTGGGCATCTGGGTTCATGGATTTTCGCCCATCGAGATTCAGATGATGGCGAAACTGAGTGGCCAGTCGCTGCGAAAGACCATCGAAGATCTTAAAGAAGCAGGCTTGGGCTCCATCCCCGGTGGCGGCGCAGAAGTCCTGGTGGCGCGCATTCGCAAGAAGATCGCACCACTTAAGGGGGGCCCCGAAAAGTGGTTGGAGGTGATGGAGGCCGCCCACGAAGCAGGTCTGAAAACCACCGCCACCATGATGTATGGCATCACCGAAACCCTTGCGGAGCGCATTGAACATTTCCGCGTCATCCGCGAACAGCAAGACCGCGCGCTGGCCAGGCACAATGGCGGCGACTACACGGCCTTTGTCGCCTGGCCCTTCCAAAGCGGTCACACGGTTTGGGAAGGCAAGATCGAAAAACCCACCGACACCGAATACCTGCGCATCATCGCGGTGGCCCGCATCTACCTGGACAACGTGCCCCACATCCAGTCCAGCTGGGTCACTATGGGCAAGAAGACAGGCCAGGTGGCCCTCCATTACGGCTGCGACGACATGGGCTCGCTGATGCTTGAAGAAAATGTTGTGAGCGCCGCGGGCACTTGCTACAACGTGAACAAAGACGAGATGGTCCGCCTCATCCGCGATGCGGGGTTCGAGCCCTGGCAGCGGGACAATATCTACGGAATCGTGGACGCTGCGCCCACTGCGGTCTAGCTCGTCGATTTGGGCGGTGGGCCTTCATTCACTACGCCACTCACCACATGGCCTGTGGGACCGACTTGGGCGGCGGTGTCGCAGTAGCGGGTCTGGTCGTCGAAGAAGAAATCCGGCTCGAATTCGCGCAGGAAGTCCGCCTTTTCCAGTCCACCCAGGAACATGGCCTCGTCTAGGTTGATGTTCCATTGCATGAGCGTTCGGATGGCGCGCTCGTGGGCCGGGGCACTGCGCGCGGTCACCAGGGCTGTGCGGATGCGCATGGGGGTGTGGCCCTGGCTGTCCTTGTCTATGTCGGCGGCGGATTGGAGACGCTGCAAGGCATCCAGCAGGGGCTTAAAGGGGCCGGGAGGAAGGGGGTCGCCCACATGTTCCGTCTCGTGGCGTTGGAAGGCGTCCATGCCCTCCGCCTGATAAACCAGCTCCGCTTCATCGCTGAAGAGAACCGCGTCTCCATCAAAGGCGATGCGCACTTCGGTGGGATGTTTTTCCGCGGTCATGGCGCTGTTCGCATAGACGCGAGCCGCGGGAAACCCGGCGTTCAGGGCCGAGCGCACGTCGGATTCGAGCGCCGAAAGGAAAAGGCTGGCGCCGAGCGGTTTCAAATATTGAAAGGGATTGCGCCCCCGCGTGAAGACTCCTCGCTCCAGCGGCAGCCCTGAGGCCTGGGCGCTGCGGAAGACCCGCAGGCCACTCACAGGATCGTTGCGCGAGAGGATCACCACCTCCACGAGCTTTTCCCGGTTGGTGTTGAAGGACAAAAGTTTCTTCACCAAAGGAAAAGCAACACCAGGCCGGGCCGGCATCTCCATCCGATCCAGCTGAAGTTTCATGTAGGCCCTGTCGTTGGACTCCTCGAAAACCTTGTTCTCCTCTTCGAAGTCGAAGAGCGCCCGGGAGGAAATGGCGACGACCAATTGGCCTTCAAGTGTTTTAGGCATAACCCAGCTTGCTTCTTTCCGACACGGGAATCCAGTCCTGGTGGCTTCTGCCATTATCGCTGCATGGATCGCTTCTACTTCGACGCCAATGCCACCGCGCCACCGCTCACCAGCGTGG
>JANOLT010000334.1:0-2722 GCA_031419915.1 Holophagaceae bacterium | reverse complement strand
TGTTCAGCAGGAAGGTGGCGCCATCCACGGCTTCCGCCAGCATGTCGAAGCGATCCACGAACTGGGGCTGATGGCAGGCGATGAAGTTCGCGGTGCGAATAAGGTAGTGGCTGCGGATGGGGTTGGGCCCGAAGCGCAGATGGCTGATGGTGATGGCGCCGCTCTTCTTGGAGTCATACACAAAGTAGCCCTGGCCGTGATTTGGCGTTTCTTCGGCGATGATCTTGATGCTGTTTTTGTTGGCGCCCACGGTGCCGTCGCTGCCCAGGCCGTAAAAGAGGCAGCGGGTCACGCTGGCGGGTTCCAGGTCAAAGGCCTCGTCCACCGTCAGGCTGAGTCCGGTCACGTCGTCATTGATGCCCACGGTGAAGCTGCGCCGTGGCTTGGTTTTATCCAACTCGTCGAACACGGCCTTCGCCATGGCGGGTGTGAATTCCTTGCTGGATAGACCGTAGCGGCCGCCGATGAGGCGCGGATCCTGGAGCAGGGGACTCCAGCCTTCTTCGTGGGCTTCACGAAGGGCCGCAGCCACATCCAGGAAGAGCGGCTCCGCTGGGGCGCCAGGTTCCTTGCAGCGATCCAGGATGGCGATGGACTTCACCGAGGTGGGCAAGGCCGCCACGAAATGCTGCACCGAAAAGGGCCGGTAGAGTCGCACCTTGAGTACGCCCACGCGCTCATCATGGCCATTGCCGGCCACAGCCCAATCCACGTATTCCTGAACGGTCTCAGCGCCCGAGCCCATAATCACGATGACGCGCTCGGCCTGGGGATGCCCCTCGTATTCAAAGAGCTTGTAGGCGCGTCCGGTGAGGGCCGCAAAATTGTCCATTTCCTGCTGAACGGCTTCAGGCAAGGATGCGTAGTATCCGTTCACGGCTTCCCGGGCCTGGAAATAGGTGTCGGGATTCGCGGCGGTGCCGCGGATGACCGGATGGTTCGGGCTCAAGGCCCGGGCCCGGTGCGCGGCCACCCATTCATCCTTGATCATTGCCCGAAGAACGATGTCATCGAGCATCGCGATCTTCGCCACCTCATGGCTAGTGCGGAATCCGTCAAAGAAATGCATGAAGGGCACGCGGGTGCGAAGCGTTGCCGCATGGCCCACCAGCGCCAAGTCGTGGGCCTGCTGGACCGAAAAGGAGGAGAGCATGGCGAAACCCGTTTGGCGGGCGGCCATTACATCGGCGTGATCCCCAAAAATGGAAAGAGCGTGGGTGGCGATGGTGCGGGCCGCCACGTGCATACAAAAAGGCGTCAACTCTCCGGCAATCTTGAACAGGTTCGGAATCATCAACAACAGTCCTTGGGAGGACGTGAAGGTGGTGCTCATGGACCCCAATTGCAGCGCCCCATGCACCGCGCCGGCGGCACCAGCCTCGCTCTGCATTTCCGCCACACGAGGAATGGTGCCCCAGATATTCCGTTGGCCGGCTGCGGACCACTCATCGGCCAGTTCACCCATGGTGGAGGAAGGCGTGATCGGATAGATCGCGATGACTTCGCTCAGGCGATGCGCCACGGAGGCGGCGGCTTCATTTCCATCTATGGTGACCATTTGCGGCGTGTCCACGGGAACTCCAGAGCCATTTCCAGACTTTCCCATCTGGAATTCTCTATAGCTTCACCCGGTTGGCCCGCGCCTTCAAGAGAGGCAGGCTAAACCGTGAGCAGGGTCACAGGCGAGTAGATCTTGAGTCCTGGTGCCTGAGTCGAGAGTTCAGAGTCTGGGGCCTGGGGAAAACTAACCGCGAAATAACGCGAATCCACGCAAACAGGTATGCTGGTGCCAGCTTCCCAACAGGTTTTCATTGGCGTTATTTAGCGACATTCGCGGTTCCATCTTTTTTTGGGTGATGAACCCTTGAGTCTTCGCGGTTCTACTGGAGATCCAGGATTCCCGGCGGTCCATCCAAATCGAGGCGGCGATTGGCCAGGTCCACGTTCCACCACGCCTTGATGTAGGGGACCTCGCGCAGGCCCGCGCGGCCAGGACGCAGATCCCGCACCATCACCATGTCGTAACCCATGGGCGTGGGGGAAAGGTAGACGACTTCGCCGATTTTTTGGTCACGGATGAAAACACCGCAGCCGATCCATTCGTGGCGGAAACTTTCTCCTTCCGCTTTTGTTGCCAGGGCCTCGGGCATCCAGAGAGCCCAGCCCTTGAAAGGCTCGGCCGCCGTGCGATCCGGGATGCCTTCAAAGGCTACGCAGGGGCGGTCCTGTTGCCAACGGAACAGGCTGACTTTGGAGTTCCTGGCGGGAGGCTCAGGGTTTGTCACCGTTTCCAGATTTAAGGACGGAGGCGCCAGCGCAAGCCCATCCAGCGCAGGCAATCGCTCGGGTTCATCCATGAGCGAATGAAACAGGAATTCACCCTTCAACCCCTGCACTTTTGCCAAGTGACCCAGCAGCAGCATCAGGCTTCCGTAGAGGATTCGGTTGGGTCGGTGCGGGATCGTCGGGGCCGGTCAGTTTCGTCTTCGTCGAAGAGTTCCAGGTTCACTTGAAGTCCCTGTTTCTCGCCTACGGCCTGTACCAGTGTGCGAAGCGAGGAGATCATGCGCCCACTCTTGCCGATGATGCGTCCGCGATCCACCTGTTCGGCAAAAATCAGCACGTCGCATTTCTTGCCGGTCTCCCGGACTTCGATGCGCAGGGCTTCCGGGTGGTCCAGCATGGGGCTCAGGACATCTTTGAGAAAGGCTTCGAAATCAGC
>JANOLT010000333.1:0-9575 GCA_031419915.1 Holophagaceae bacterium | reverse complement strand
AAGGTCCTGGACCTGGGCAGCGGGACGGGAACCATGACGCTCGCCCTGAAGTCCGCCTGCCCTGGCGCCTCCATCCTCGGAGTGGATGCGGATCCCGATATTTTAGCGCGGGCCCAGGCCAAGGCGCGGCGCATGGGTAGCGATGTCACGTTCCTGCGGAGCTTCGCCCAGGATCTCGATCCTGGCCTGGGCCCCTTTGATCGGGTGGTCACCAGCCTCTTCCTGCACCATATTCCTGCCTCTGAACGGAAGGCCGTCTTCGAGAGGGTGCGGAGTTCCCTGAAGGAAGGGGGAGAATTCCACATCGCGGACTGGGACCGCCCGGCGAACGCGCTCCAATGGGTCGGCTTCGCCTTCGTGCGGATCCTCGACGGGTGGGAACTCACACGAGGCCATGCGGAAGGGCGCATGGAGGAATGGCTTCGCCATGCCGGCTTCCAAAACGTCACGCGGACCCGCTCTTTCCACACTCCATTAGGGACCCTCTCCCTTTGGAGCGCCGAATCAAAAGCCTGACCTGGAACCGCAAACTCTCAACGCCAGGAGGTGCCGCCATGTCCGGTCCCCATTTCCCGAGTAAGCCAATCACTCCACCCTCTCATCCAAAGGAGATCCCATGTTGTTCCTTGAAACCCTAGTTCTGGTCGCCACGCTAACGGCGCCCCTTCCCCAAGGCTGCGGCAGCTCTGGACAGTCCCAAGGCGGTCACGGCGGTCACAGCCAACCCACCGAAACGTCCCGTCCAAAGGCCCGGGCCACCAACACCTTCTGCCCAGTCATGGGCCGGTCCGTGAAGCCCGGGCGGGATCGTGAGGTCGTCATCCGGGGGAACTACTACCTTGTGTGCTGCGATGGCTGTGGTCCAGACATGGCCGACAACCCGGACAAGTACCTCGACAAAGAAGGCCGTCCGAAAAATGCTCCGAAGGATTCAGAGTCTCAGGCCCCGGCTCAAGCAGCACCCGACCCATCCCCACATAAGCATTGATGAAGCGACGCGATGGATGGTGCTCATCGGAAAGGTTGCAGTGCGTTACGGCGCCTAATGCCGGTCCGCCATCGCAATGACCAAGTTATTTTTTCTCAACAACCTAATTTCTCCTTGAAAGGACCTTCCATGAACTTACTTCTGATGCTCGGAATGATGGGCCTGATGCTCATTTTCTTCCACGGCCGGGGACATCACAAATCTTCCGGCGAACCCAATCACCACGTGACCAAGCCTGCTGGGGCGCCTACAGCCCCGACTGAATCCCCAGAAGGCTCCCGCCCTCCTGGTGAGTCCCGTCGCCATGAACCCACTCCGGGTCCCGAAGGTGCTCCTAAGGCAGAGCCCGCGCCGCCGCCTGCACCACCACCTACCGATCAGACCGAATAGCCATTCCTAGGGAGGAGCATCCTGCACAGCCAGGCAACGGTGGTTCATCGCCGCGTGCTTAGGTCTCCACCCATTTTTAAAAAGCCCCACTTGCGCGGGGCTTTTTTTATGCTGATTTCTTTCTTCGTTTTTTGGGTGGGTTCGGTTTGACCTTGCCCTGGGCTTCGGGCGGATCCTCAATGCCCATGAGCCCATTCACGAAGCGCTGGCAGTCTTCGTTGGATGCGTCCAGCCTTCTGAGGCGCCGCCCGTAAGATAGGCGATCGAAGCGCGGTTTCGCGTCATCGGATTTCACCTGCTCCAGCTTGTCCCCCACGAACTTTCCCACAGAGCCGGCTTGCGCAATTTCCAATTTTTCTTTGGCGATGAATCCATTCCATTCCGCCGCTGATTTATCAAATAGCATCTTGTCTTCGCCGAGGCGGGAAAGAATTTCCTCAATGGTCCGAAGCGAAGCCTCGCTATGTTGGATGGCTTTTCCCCGCTCATCCAGAGCGACCTTGAGCTGCTGGCGCGTCTTGAGCTGGGCCTCGGTCATCCCCGCTAGAGCTTCCAGGCCCTTCAGTCGCTGTTCTTGATCTGCCATTTCCTTCTTCCACTGTGCCAAACGTTCTTCGTGCTGCTTCTGGATGGGACCCAAGGTGGCGTGGGCCCGGACGGCATTGTCCGCGGCCGATTTCCCAGCCGCTTGCAGCATGGCTACGGCCGCCTCCCAATCACCATCGAGAACACAGGCTCGGGCCCCGAAATTACGCACGGACGTGAGCGCGTACATCTCGTTGTAGTCCGAAGCATTCACCGACTGGGCTTCTTTCTGAAGCAGCCCATCCACTGTCTGACGCACGGAGGTGGCATCACCCCTTTCCAGAGCGGCTTCCCATTTAGGACGCAGAATTAAAAGGCGATCCGTCAAGGTCTGGGAAAAGGCTGGCAGGGCAGCCAGCAATATCACTGCCGGGAGCACTGCCGAGGCAAAGCGTTTCATGGAATCAGTTCCCTTTCTTTTTCGTGCTCTTGGAAGGGGCTTTCTTCACTGGCCCAGGAACTGCCTTGCCGAGCAGCACATCCAGTTGCTTTAGGGATTTCTTGTTGTTGGGGTCTAGAAAGAGGAGGCGGTTCACGAAACCGATCTTGTCAGCCTTGGTGGCCCGGCTGCTCAGGTTCGTAGGATTCATCACGGCGTTTACATACTTGATTTTGTCACCCTTGAACTGGGGGGATTCGATCTGCTCTTTCTCCGCCTGGATGCTCTTCTCAATGCCACTGATCGGGCCGTCGAAACGGTCCGCATCTTCCTTCAATCCATCCAGGGTGCCCCGAAGTTGAGCGACAGCCATGGGGCCCTTCTTCACGTTGTCTTCGTGGGTCTTGAAGTTTTTCAATTCCACTTCCTCGGACTCGCTACGGGTAGCCAGTTCCAGCAATTCCTTCTGGCGGGCCGCGCCTTCCTCAAGAAAGGTCTTGCCTGCGCTTTCCGCCTTCTTCCACATCTCTATGGCCGGAGCCAAGGCGGCGGCCGTTCCGGTGGAGTTATCCACAGCGATTTCCTTGGCCTTTCGGAAGTATCCAATGGCCTTCTCCCAATCACCGGATGCGACCGCAGCCTTGCCAGCTGTCGTGTAGATGTTCATCAGCGCTCCGAATTCCTGAGAACTGGCAATGCCCTTGGCTGGTGCTGATTTATCAAATTCGGGCTTGTTGGCGGGAATCAGCGCCTCGGCCTTGGCAAGGGCCTGCTTATCCTCGAAGGACGTCAACAGCTGGTTGATGGCGGGACTCTCGGCCTTGAATCGCTGCGACAGGGTTGGAGCCTGATCCTGAGCCGCAACGGCGTAGGCGGAAACCAGAGCCGGGATAAGAAAAATTGCCTTCATTCGAATCTCCTAGATGAACCCATTAGCGTACACGGGAAAAGGCTCCAGGATCAGGGTTCAGATGATTCCAGGCCAGTGGATTGGAAAGATAGAGCACGCGGCGATTGTTCAGCAATCCGCTTTCAATATCCTCCCGCAGATCGTAGAAAAAATAACGGGGAGATTGCCCAGGCGCGGCAAAACGTACAACAAGGGCTTCTGTAGTGCCACCGGGAATCGTGGCCTTGACCCAACGGCGGCGGGCAATAGAAACCTGCACATCAGGGAACAGTGTGCGGATAGAGGCGGGAAGGTCGGGGGCGGCTTTCAGCAATTCGTCTGGATTCGTATTCCGGAGCGTTTTTATCGGCCCGGCCCAAAGCCGAAGCTGGGTGCCTGGGGGCAGATCATCCGCCGTTATCGTGAGTCTGACCTTGGCTCGGTCCACGGATTTAGGCTTTCCCCATAGGAACAGCGCCCCCGCTGAGAGACCCAGCAGGAGGACCCACAGACCATAGAACCAGCGCCGGCGCCTGTGCACTCCGGGATTTTTGAACTCAGGAAACATCTCAATCCTTTCAATCCTTTCAATCCTTAAAAGAAATATTGGGGCTCCGCTCAAGAATCAGATTCACCAGACGCTCGATCTCATCCACCACCAGAAAACGAACCGGAGATAGTGGTTCGCGGGATGAACCATCGGGATCCCTATCGGCAATATGGATCACGAAAAGGGGTCCGGATCGCTTCAAAGTGCCCACCTGTTTCCATGGAATGCGCCCAGCGCCCAGCCAATGCGCGAAGGCTCCTGGCAGGTAGGCCAGTTCCACGGCAATGCCCAGCTCATCCACGAACACCTGAGTTCCTTCCATGAGTACAAGTCCAAGGATGGAGGCCAGTAGCAGAATCCCAGCGACCAGCACAGCCGCGATGGCCAAGGTCATGAGCAGCCAAGCCATCCAGGGATCGTCTCCCACCGCCCTGGCTTCAACGATCACCGCATGAAGAAGTGGCATCTGTCCCAGGAGCGAGACCAAGGCGCGCGCGCCCACCAACCATGAGCCCGCGCAAAGCAGCAGAGCCAGAGTGCGTTGCAGAGGGCTGGGCCGGAAGACCAGCGGGGTGGTCGTGCTCAAAGAGCTTCCTCCATATCCTTGAGTATCGCCAGAGCCGCCGCCGCGGGATCCTCTGCCTGGGTGATCGGCCGACCCACCACCAGCCACGTTGCGCCATTCCGCAAGGCCTGGGCGGGGTCCATCACACGAGCCTGGTCCATGGCTTGTTCATCGCGAGGACGTATGCCTGGCGTCAAGCGGTGGAAAGCTTCTCCGCAGGCATCCCTCACGGCGCCAGCTTCCCTGGCCGAACAGACCACGCCATCGCACCCACATTCCTTCGCGAGCTTGGCCAAGTGAAGCGCAAGGTCCCCAGGATCATCGAGTGAACCCAAGCGCACCAGCGCCTCACGGTCCAGGCTCGTAAGCACCGTCACGGCCAGCAACTCTGTCTGCCCCCCTGCGGCCCGGTGGGCCCGCACCACTTCGGCGGCAGTCTCCATCATCAGGGCCCCTCCTGAGGCATGGATATTGACCAAGCGCGGATCCAGCGTGAGCACGGCCTCCAGGGCGCGCTGAACTGTGTTCGGGATGTCATGGAATTTCAAATCCAGAAAAATAGGGGCAAAAACCTGCAGTTCTTTCACGATTGCTGGACCCGCGGCACAAAATAATTCCAGGCCCACCTTGAGCATCCCCACCTTACCTTCAAGCAGCCGTGCCATCGCAAGAGCCTCGCCCGCCGTCGGCAGATCCACCGCCACCACCAAACGCTCTCGACTTGAACTCTGCACCACTCACTCCCGAATCGGCTTACATTCTCACAGAAAGGCTTAGGCTCTTAGCATGATTCCCTTTCCCTTCCCTCCTCCAATGATTCAAGCAGCGGTTCAGGCGATGACCCTGAACGAAGCCGTGGAACAGGTGATGCAGGACTTCGACGCCGAAGACCAAAGCCTGCCCTTGCGGGATCCCGCTGTACCCCGTGCGGTCCGGCCATCCCTCCGATGGCTTCGTTCCGCGGCCTTGTCAGAAATTCCCGACAACCCATTTCGCAAGGGCACAGCTTCATTTGTAGAAGCTGAAGCTCTGCTCACCCTGCTGAAGGCGGATCGAACCCAAGCCGAAATGCTCGTGCCCAAACTCAAGGTTCAGGAGCCGGGCACGGCCTTGGCACTTTGGCGATGGGCCAAGCGCCAGGAACGGGCCAAGCCGTGGAGCCACGCCCTGCGGCGCATGTGGGAGGACAAGCTCATGGCCAAGCGCGTGCCCTCAATGCTGAATGGCTATGCCCTGCGACATGCCCTTTGCTGGGCGCTGGCTGAGAAAGATGAGACGCGCTTTGCAGAGTTGAAGGCTGCCTGGGGACAAGATGCCCCCTCGCTCTTCGCGTCCTTCCAAGGTCTTTTCGGGTGGTTCGATGGAATATCTCCAGAACTGCGGTTGTGGAAGCTGCCGGGGCTTGAATACCAGGACCGGCGCCTGGACTTGCTCCTTGCTTTTGATGGGGGCAAATCAAGCCGCATCTGGATCTCACCTGATATTGGTTCGTTGCAAATAATGCCTGCCAACACAGCCTGGATCGTTCCCAGTGCCACAGGTACCCAGAATTCCAACGACACCGGTCTGATCCCGAACGAGCAATCAGCCGGGACAGCCCTCTCCATGAGCGTGGCCATGGCGAAGGGTCAAGCCTACTTCGCGCCCAGCCGAGCGGACTTCGAGGCTGTGGGTCTGGTGTTCTTCCCGATCCTCATCGAGTTGGACTCATTGGGCGCGATCAAGGACATCCGCATGGGCGACGCGGCTCCGCCAAGGCCGTAGCGGACATCGGCGTGGCCTATTCAACCCAGATTTGGCGATTGCACGATCCCGTTGGCTTCAGGCTTCGGACTTCAGGCTACATTGCCGCGGATGTTCCACTTTTTTGGCGTATCGATAGATGCCAACGTGACCAACAACGAAGCCTGTAGCCTGAGGCCTGAAGCCAGTTTCATCCCGCCCAAATGCAGGATCCGGAATTAGCCCATTCCGGAGCCCTGCAACAAGCCCGTAACCGTTCCCCAAACCATCTGGCTCCAGTAGTGGAAGCCCCGCTTGGCGGGCTTGGATGTGTAGGTGGCGTGAAGGCGATCCTTCAGGATCGGGTAGTTGCCATCAGGATCCAATACCGCCCCGATGATGGGGCTGTCAATGCCATCGGATTCATCAAAGGTCTTCCAGCGCTCTTTGCCGTCCCAGATGAGGTTCAGTTCTTTCTTGTTCTCCAACCAGATCCGCAGCTTGAAGGGCCGGATCAAGCCTCCACGTCTCACCAATGTGATGAACCCTCGATGACCCATGGATGTGGGCTGGGGCGGCGAAAACACAGGCCCCTTGGGACCATCCATCCATCCCCCGGCGGTGATTTCAACCTTGCCCACTTTTGAGATGGCGTAATCCAGGATGTCGGTGCCTTCCACGAAGTCCCCCCAGAACTGGGACAGATCGCGACCTGAAACCCGCTCGGCGATGCGCCGGAAATCATCGCGCGTGGGGTGCTTGAAGCGCATTTCCATCGCGTAGGCGCGCATCACTTCTTCCATGAGCGGGCGGCCCAGTTGCGCCTCCAGTTGATTCAGCACCAGGGTGGGTTTCGAATAGGCCGCGGTGCCATAGCTGCCCCAATCCCGATTCTTGTAACCGGGTTGAGTGAGTGGATCCACCGAAGGACCAGTCCAGTAACCAGCCCACTCCAGAAAGTCAGCCTGCACATGAAAACGGCGACTGCCGAGCGCCGATTGATAGCGTTGTTCCAGGACCTTGTAAGTGAACCAGCTGGTGAACCCTTCATCCAGCCAAGGCTCTTCGAATTCGTTGGAGGCCAGCATTCCATAAAAAAACTGGTGGCCAAACTCATGGACGGTGACTCCCTCTGGAAGCATCCGCTGCTTGAAAGGATCGAAGGCGATGGAACTGGCGGTGATGAAAGTCGGGTACTCCATGCCATCGGCGCCGCTCGCGCCCTTTGGCGTGTCCAGCACCGTGAGCGTCGGGTAGGGATAGGCGAAGTACCAATCTTCGGAAAGCCGCAGAGCCGCTTCCACGGCATCCTTCTGGCGCTTCAGCGTGTTCAGGTGTTCCGGTTGGTAGAAGTAGAAAACCTGCACCTTGCGGTAGTCCTGGCGCGCCACCGCCCAACTGCCTTTCGGCATCACGGCCCACGCGAAGTCGTGCACATCTTCGGCGTGGAGTTTCCATATGTTGTGGAGCTTGCGCTCGGGATCTGGCCGCGCATCAAAGGCTTTGCCGTGTGAATCCACATAGGGAATCGCCGTGCCCGTGTGGGCGACCCTCAGCAGGTTCGGCATGGAAAGCTCCACATCGTAGGTGCCGAAGTCAGAAAAGAATTCGGTGAATGCGTGGTAGGGCTCGCAGCTCCAGCGCTCGCCCTGATAGACGCCCACCTTGGGAAACCACTGGCCCGACATCAGAAAATGCTCGGCCCACCCGCTCCGCGCAAAGACCCGTGGATAGCGGTTCTCCCACGCAACCTCAACGTCAATGCTTTCGCCCGGCTGCACCTCTCGCGGCAGCTTCACCCAGTAAACGGTTTCATCCTTGCCGTAGTGGCCTTCGAGATCGCGCCCTTCCATGCGTACCCACCGCACTTTGCAATAGCCCCAGGATTGTGGATCCTTTGCATCTTTCAGCCTGTCTCCACGCAGTTTTCCGCCGCTCTCTTTCACAAAGAGGCTCTGCGGACCCTTGAACGCATTTAGGTAGAGGTGCAGCGGAAAATCGCGTGTGGCCTTGGTTCCAGCATTCCGCCATGAGATCACTTCCTTTGCCTCAAGGGTCTTCTCTGGCCAGTTCAGCGTTCCTTCAATCCGGTAATTCGCGATGCGTGGCGACAGGGGCTGATCAAACCATTTCTCCGGCGTCCAAGCAGAAAGCGAGGTGCAAGTCACAGATAGCAACAGCAGCAAATGGCGCATGAAGACTCCAGAACCTGATCAACTCTATCCCACCCCCGAAAGTCCGCACCCGCGTCCTCATCAATGACTCAATGACTCAATGACTCAATGACTCAATGTCCCGCCTTGCCTTATCCCGCGCCACTGGTACACTGATCATTCCGGCGCGGGGTGGAGCAGTCCGGTAGCTCGTTGGGCTCATAACCCAAAGGTCGCAGGTTCAAATCCTGCCCCCGCTACCAACACAGGACCCGGTTATCGCCGGGTCCTTTACTTTTCCAGGCTGCCGAAAATATCACCGCAGGATTTGGACCTGCGATCGGGATGGCGCGCAGGAAGGGGAAGGCGAAGGGCGCGCGAGCGACCGCAGCCGGTCCGCGAAGCGGATCCCCGTGCGCAGCCAGCCCGCGGGTTTTGCCCACGGCAAAACCAGGTTCAAATCCTGCCCCCGCTACCAACACAGGGCCCGGTTATCTGAGAATTCACTTTCCTGGACTCGTTTCAGTCTCCTCCATGGGGGAGATGATGGCCCTTGGTGGTCTTTTTTTAGGTCACTCGCGTTAAGAATGAATCTATGTAGACTTATATTTTGTTGTTCATTACCAATCTACGTTCACGATCCGTGAACATAAAAATAAATTGAACATCAGTATTGACAAAGAAACATTTCAAACTTATGTTCATTATTGTTACTCGTTCACGGATCGTGAACACTCAGGAATGGTGAACACATGGACGATCTGATTCATCCAAAAACTACCGCCGAAACAGCTCTTAGGAAGTTCGAGGAGCTCACGGGGTTTGCCTGCAGGCTCCTTCAGTGGGAGCCCGTGGAGACCGGGAACACCCACCGGATACCCGATGCACAGGTGGAAGTGAGGATTGGCCAAAGGTATTTAGTCTTTGCCGCCGAGGTGAAGCGCCACATCGATAGGGTGGGCATGCTCCACCAGGTCAAAAATCAGCTACAGGCCTTCGATAGACCAGGCCTCCTGATTACCAACCACCTCACCCAGAAACTCGCACAGCAATGCCGCGAGCTAGACCTTCCCTTCATGGACACCGCCGGAAATGCATATTTGAAAGACCACGAAACTTTCATCTTGGTCACGGGACAACGACCCGCCTCTGGAGTGTAAAAGGCCGAGAAAGCTTTTCGTGCCTTCGACCGAACCGGACTCAAAGTCTTGTATGCATTCATCTGCCAGCCGGAATTTCTCAATGCACCTTACCGAGATATCGCAAAGGCAGCAGGGGTGGCGCTCGGAACCGTAGGCTGGATCTTCACAGATCTTCGTGACCACGGTTTCCTAGTGGATCCTGAGAAAGGCGC
>JANOLT010000332.1:0-2033 GCA_031419915.1 Holophagaceae bacterium | reverse complement strand
GGATTCCAATTGTTGGTTCAGAGCTTCGCTCCAATCCGTGAATTGGAAGGCGGCCTCGAAAAACGCCTCTCCTCGAAAGGTCTGGACCGGCGTAGCGTGGAAGGCCAAATCCATGCCGCCCTCCACCCGGGCGGTGAATGCGAAAGGGGTGAAGAGCTCAGGTTCCGAGTCCATCCGGAGCATGAAGGCTTGGTGGTTGAGGGATTCCTTGAAAAAGCTCTCCATGGCTTCTTGGGTAGCAAAAAAAAGCCCTATTTTTGATTCATCAAAGTGGGCTTCAATTCGCATTTCACTAGAGGACAGGGGCATTCGATTCTCACTGAAGTTCAGGGGCGTCCGTTCTGCTTATGAGGCGCCATTCGTCCCCGAACTGTTCAAGAAAGAGCAACGAATAGCACCTGAAGAATACGAATACAGGCAGGAAGAAAACGGAGCTGAGATAGGGCAGGCCCGCGATGCAGCAGGTCAGGCAAGTGCCCGCGACAATGATCACCGCGGCGGCGATTCCGAGCGCGAGTTTCATCAGATAAAAAAGCACGAAGATTCCAACATGACCCGGCAGGATCTCCTGCCGGAAAATAGAGAATGCCTCGATTGTCTTCAGGTTTCGGTGGTACATGATGGGCACGACAAAATCCATGAGCAGGAGTGCCAACACCGCGAGCGCGAGCGCTGAGATGACCAGGAATACACCTGCCAGAATGACCGCTGTCAGGGCGAGGCCGCCGAAATGCCCGGCCGCGATATCGGGTTTCGCGATGAGCCAAGCCATCAGTCCGATGATGGCGAAGCCGCCCATCCAGGCCAGACCAAGCAGAAATCGGAAGAAGAAGAGATTGTTCCCCAATTCCCGAAAACGTCGCCAGGGTTCCGTGACCCGCGCCCTGTCCTGCGCGACGCCATCCAGGAACATGAATTGACCACGGCTGCTCAACCATTGAAACAGCGCCACGAGAGCGACGATCAGCAGAAAGAAAAGAAGTCCGATTACGATCACCAGCGTCAGATGACTCGAAATCCAATCACCGATCTTCTGGAAGGCCTGGCCATCTGGTTGAGCGGCTTGACGAAAAGCATTACCGCCTCGAAAACCGCCACCACCTCCGCTCGCCAGGTTTGCCAGGAAGACACAGAACCCCAGCACGAACCACTTTTCCGCGTTGAAGGGCTGGAAAAGGATTTTCCTGGTCCTTTCGATGGCAGACTCGATGGGCGCCGTAACGGAAATCATGGTCAGCCTTCAGCCCTCTTCTCGGCTTCCAGTTCCGCCATGAAGGTTTCCATCCACTTGGTGCTGAAGCCACCGGAGATGAAATCGGGGTGGTCCATGATCTTGCGGTGCAAGGGGGCGGTGGTTTTCACGCCTTCGATGACCAGGGTGTCCAGGGCGCGGCGCATGCGGGCCAGGGCCTCGTTGCGGTCGTTGCCATACGCAATGAGCTTGGCCACCATGGAATCGTAGGTGGGCGGAATGACCGCGTCCTGATACATGGCGGTGTCCACGCGGATGCCAGGGCCGCCGGGGAAATTGAGGGCCGTGATCCGCCCCGGGCAAGGGGTGAATTTCCACGGGTCTTCGGCGTTGATGCGACACTCGATGGCGTGGCCCCGCTGCACCACATCTTCTTGAGTGAAGGTGAGCCTCTGCCCTGCAGCGATGCGCAGCTGCTCCTTCACGATGTCAATGCCCGTCACCATCTCCGTCACGGGGTGTTCGACTTGCACGCGAGTGTTCATCTCCATGAAGAAGAAGTCGCCGCGCTTATCCAGCAGGAACTCGATGGTGCCCGCGTTGTAGTAGCCCACGGACCGGGCGGCCTTCACGGCGGTGTCGCAGATGCGCTGACGCAGCTCAGGCGAGATCGCGCCGCTGGGACTTTCCTCGATGAGTTTCTGATGGCGGCGCTGAATGGAACATTCGCGCTCACCCAGGTGCACGATGTTGCCGTAGAGGTCGCCCATGATCTGGACCTCAATGTGGCGGGGCTCCAGCAGGTACTTTTCCATGTAGACGGCATCGTCGCCGAATGCGA
>JANOLT010000331.1:0-13328 GCA_031419915.1 Holophagaceae bacterium | reverse complement strand
GGTTCGTACCGGGGAGGTAGATGAAGCGATCCCTGGAGTCCCGCCCTGGTCCTTGATTGACGCCATGTTCCAAACCGTCGAGCGTGAGCACACGGGTCAGGATCAGGTCCTCGTCCCGTGGCTCTCCAATCCACACTTCGCCCGTGGGAACACGACTGCGGAACACGGTGCCGGGCTCGGCGTCTTCGCCGATGCGCGCGTGGATAAAGTGCCAGCCCACGGGCGTGCGAAAGGAGTCCTCCTCGCAGCCCAAGCCATTGGCCGCGGTCGAGATCGTGAACACAGCCTGCAGCGCGCCATCTTTCAGGAAGCCCAGTCGCTGGCGAAAGGGGTCCACCACCACCACAGGGTTTGGCAATTCCCTGAAAGGCGAAGCCGGACGCTTCAGCGCCTCCAAGGCCAAGGCCCTGAATCGCGCGACCAGAAGGGGATCAAATGCGTCGGATAGGTCGAATGGATCGTAGGGCGGCAGGTTCATTCGCTAATGATGTGATGATATTGAGAATCCCGGTTCGTGACGCCGGGCACAGTAATCCAGACCCATCCTGGGGATCACCCGTTAGGGAGGTTGAAATGTTGGTGCCCCATGAAGCCCTCCTCCTGGATGCACTTCGCAGCTTGCCGGTCGAGCGACAGGAAGCACTGGCGCGGTCCTGCATCGAGCTGTTGACGCTCACGGCCCATCACGAAAACTGCCCTGGCATCGGGGTGGATGGATTCCCTTGCATGTACCCCCAGGACACCTGTGAGAACTGCCATCAACTGGTGTCCACTTTCGTCGCGTTGGGCCGCTGATTCAGATTCTTTGGATCGGGAATACGACGCAATTCCAGAGCATATGACAGGGCTGTGACAGCGCCTGCGCTGAACGCCCACGCCTTTGTGACACCATGCACAGACCCAAAGCATGAACCTTGGATAGCACCGGAGAACCGCTATGGCGATGCCCACATCAACTCGACCCAAACCTTTTCTGGAGGCTGAATATTGCAAGGGCTGCCTCCGCTGCATCGATGCCTGCGCCAAGGACTGCATCACCCAGGGCGAGCACATCCACTCCGGCACCGGCATGATCCCCGTGCTCCTGGACCTGGAGGACTGCAACGGCTGTCAGCTCTGCATTCAAGCCTGTCCTGAACCCTACGGCCTGAGGCCGGAGACTGAACGCGAAGTCAGCAGCGGTGATTTCGAGTTGGAAGACCCAGCTGCCCTCTTCGGACCTAGGGCCGCTCATCTGCAAGATCCCGTGGATCATCCCGGGACAGAAGTACCAATTTCGGCGCGGGAGCCCCTGATGCTGAAGGGCACCTACGCCTCGGCCATCGGCGCGCTGCTGGCGGGTTGTCGCCACGTGTTCGGATATCCCATCACCCCTTCCACCGAAGGGGCTGAGCTCATGGCCAAGATCCTGCCCAAGCTCGACGGCGCCTTCGTGCAGGCCGTCAGCGAGGTCGCCGCGGTGAACATGATGTACGGCTGTGCGGGTGCCGGGTTGCCTTGCACGACTTTCACCAGCAGCCCTGGCTTCAGTCTGATGCTGGAGGGCATCAGCTACATGATCGGCGCCGAGCTACCGGGTGTTTTTGTGAACATCATGCGGGGTGGTCCTGGACTCGGAAACATCGCACCCGAGCAGGCCGACATCAAGCTGGCCTGCCGCGGTCTCGGCCATGGGAATACCCACGGCATCGTGCTGGCGCCAGCCACGCCCCAGGAAATGCTCGATTTGACGCGGCTCGCTTTTGAACTGAGTTTCCGCTACCGCAATCCGGTGGTGATTCTCGGGGATGGTTACCTGGGCCAGATGACCGGTGTGGTGCGCCTGCCTGCCACCCTGACCCAGCCGGGCCTGCCGGCTTGGGCGGTTTGGGGCGATCGGGAGCATCGCCGCAATCTCATCAGCTCCATCCTTATCACTGAGGTCGAGCTGGAGGCTCACAACATCCACCTGAATGAGAAATACGCTGAGATCGAAGCGAAGGAACAGCGGGCTGATCTTTACCGATGTGATGATGCCGACATCATTGTGGTGGCCTGCAACACGCCGGCCCGCATGGCGAAGGGCGCCGTGGAAGTCATGCGCGAGCAGGGTGTGAAGGCGGGACTGTTCCGCCCCATCACACTGTGGCCCTTTCCCATTGATGCGTTCAAGCCGCTGCTGTCCCATGCGAAGCGGATTGTAGTGGTGGAGGCGAGCCCCGGACAACTGCAGGACGAGCTTCGGCTCGCCCTCAGCAAGGCCGACCTGGATCATCCGCCCATTTCATCCGTGCAGCGCTACGGCGGCAAGCTGCCGGAGCAGGTTGAGATTGAGGCCCGGATCCTTAAGGATTTCCAGCTCATGACAGACGCCCGGATGATGGAAGAGGTGAAGGCATGAGTGTCATTTATGATCATTTTGAACGCCACTCCCACGGCGAGGGACTGAAGGGCCGAACCACCCACTACTGCCCTGGCTGCGGCCATGGGCTGGTCCATCGCGATCTTGCCGAAGCCATTGAAGCTCTGGGCATCCAGGATCGGACCATTCTCGTGAGTCCGGTGGGTTGCTCTGTCTTCGCCTACTACTACTTCGATGTGGGCAACACCCAGGCCGCCCATGGCCGGGCCCCGGCCGTGGCGATCGGCCACAAGCGCGCCAACCCCAACAGCATCGTCATCAGTTATCAGGGCGATGGCGATCTGGCCTCCATCGGCCTGGCGGAAACCATCTCCACCGCTCAGATGGGCATTCCCATCACGGTCATCTTCATCAACAACGCCATCTACGGCATGACCGGCGGGCAACTGGCGCCTACCACGCTCATTGGGCAGAAGACGAGCACCAGCCCCGAAGGCCGCACAACCGGCATGGGCATGCCTTTGCGGATGGCGGAACTGATCGCCCAGCTGGATGGCCCGGTCTACGTGGAGCGCGTGGCGCTCTACGATGCCAAGCATCGGATCAAGGCCAAGAAGGCCATCGAAAAAGCACTGCGCATTCAGGCCGAGGGAAGAGGCTATGCCTTTATCGAAGTCCTTGCGGAGTGCCCCACCCATTTGAAAATGACCCCCGAGGAAAACGAGACCTGGGTCAAGGAATGCATGGAACCCGTGTTCCCTCTCGGTGTCAAAAAAGACGAAGTGGTGGAGCCATGGTGGGACGCGGCTCAGACCCCCAACTTCGATCCCGAGAAGTTACTCGCCGTTGTGGGCGCCAACCAGGAAGCACCCACACGCCACGCCAAGGGCTTCCCGCTCCACCTGGGCGGCCACGACATCAGTTTCAAGCTGGCGGGTTCAGGCGGCGATGGCGCTCAAACCGCTGCGATGCTTTTGGCCCGCACTGCGATCAATGAAGGTTTCGACGCGACCAGCATCCCGAGCTATGGCCCGGAAAGCCGCGGTGGTACTTCATATGCGGACGTCCACATCGCCGAACACGAAGTGCTGAATCCTGCCGCGCCGCATCCAAAGGTGCTGGTGGCTTTCAATGCGCCCAGTCTGACGAAGTTCGCGCCCACCGTGCGTGAAGGCGGCGTGATCATCTATGATTCCACCGTGATCACGGACCTTTCAGCCATGCCGGCCATTGCACCGGGCATCAGGATGGTGGGAGTGCCTCTGACCCAATTGGCCCTTGGGCTGGAACGGCCCATGGTGAAGAACATCGTAGCGCTGGGCGCCATCCAGGCTGTGACTCAACTGTTTCCGCCGGAGACCTTCCTTTCCACCATCCGCATGGTGCTGAAAGACAAGCCAGCCCTTCTGCCGCTGAACGAGGCGGCCTTTGCCGCAGGCCTGCGACACGCGACTTTAACCCCCGCATGAACCAGGTGATAAGCAGCGCAGGCTTCCTTCACGAGGGAGCCTGCTATGACTTACTGACCCGGGCGGGCCTGCATCCGCCACGGCACGGATGGTTGGGGAAGCCATTGCCTTTTGCACCCGGAGAATCCGTGGTGATGAAGGGAATTGCCGAAGGCCTGTGGCACAAGAGTGAATCAGGTGCAGTGCAGTTTCTTTCGTTTGGCGGTAAGTCCCTGGAGTCCGCCGCCAAAGTTATGCAGGCCCGCGTGGCAGTTGAGGGTTATCCCTGGATCGGCACCCTGGTCTGCGAACGCATTCAAATGGCCACGGCGCCGGGTCTTCCCACAGAAGGCTTTGTGGCACTCACTAAAGGCGAGGGCGGCTGGACGCTGGTGTTCGGTCTCGGAGGCATGCAGGCGGATGCTCTCGGCGCCCTCGCGCCGCCTTTGCGTTGGCCTTTAGCTTTGGTCAGTCCAAGCGTGGCCTTGCAAGAGCTGGAATCTCATCTTTTGGGTCAGGTCTGGCTCGGCACGCTTCGGGGTACTAAAGCCCTCACCACTCGACCTCAACTCCTGGCCTTTCTGGAAGGGCTTTGGGCCGCCGCCGGATTGGCGGAAGCGGAAGGTCTGGATTTACTCGAACTCAACCCTGTGGCTCTGGATCCCAACGGTGACCCACGCCCCTTGGATGGTGTGGGCCGAAGCGCTTCGCCAAGAAACGAGCGGCCATCTCCGCCCTCGGGTTTCCTGCAAGCACTGAAAGCGCCCAAGCGCATCGCCGTGGCAGGCGTTTCCAGCAAACCCGACGGCGCGGGCCGCATCATCATCGAGAACCTGCGAAAAGCGAAACTGCCTGAGGGTGATCTCCTCATTATGCGTCCGGGCGAGCCGCGATTCCTGGATCTCCCTTGTGTGCCGGATGTCGGGGCTTTGCTACAGGCGCCCGTGGACCTGCTGGTGCTGGCATTGCCCGCAATAGTCGCGTTGGAATCGGTCGAAGCCTTGATCACTCAAGGCGGCGGAGCTTCGGTGGTGGCGCTCGTCGCCGGGGGGCTGGGCGATGGCGCGGACACCGATGGACTGGGTGAACGGCTGACACGAATGCTGAATGAATCCCGGCGCGATGGCCGTTGGACACCGGCTTTGCTCGGACCAAACTTTTTGGGACACGTGGTTCCCGCTCAACGAATCAACACCACCTTCATCCCCGATGACAAATGGACACCACCGGCGGGTGGCGGTTCCCTTGCGCTACTGAGCCAAAGCGGGGCCTTTCTTCTGAGCCGGCTTTCCGGCAATCCGCAACTGCGGCTGGCCTTGGCAGTGGCCCTTGGAAACCAGTTGGACCTGCGCCTGCCGGACCTGCTTCAAGCGCTTGAAACCGATCCAGAAATTCGATCGGTGGCGGCCTATGTGGAAGGCTTTGCACCGGGTGATCTGGAAGCCACAGCCTTCATCGCCGCCCGTATGAAACAGGCAGGGCGGCCACTCTTGATCTACCGGGCTGGCCGCACCGAAGTCGGGCTTGCGGCTGCCGCCAGTCACACCGGAGCCTTGGCCGGAGATCGCGATTTGGAGATGGCCCTGCTCACCCGAGCGGGCGTTAAGATCGCACCCACCATCGCTGCCTTCGATGCGGGGCTTGCGTGGCTGGGGGCATTCCCTGGCCTGGAGCCCGGCCCGGTGGCGGTGCTCACCAACGCGGGATTCGAAAGCGTGGCTGCAGGAGACCTGATGGGCGGCGCTTTTCCGCCTGCTTGCTTCAGTGAAAAAGAAGTCAGCTCGCTTCGTGAAATCCTGCGAGTCCAAGGGCTGGAGAAGCTTGTATCGCCGCACCTGCCTTTGGATATCACACCCATGGCCGATGAGGCCGCCTATCGCGCCATCCAAGATCTGATTCTTAATGGTGATGCCAAGGTGCTGGTGGTGGGCCTGGTACCCTTCACGCGCAAACTGGAGTTGGAAGATATTGAACGGGCCACGGCTTTCGCCCGTGATTTAAGATCTCAGGCGGAACAGCGAGGCAAGGCCGTTGCCTTGGTGGTGGACGCTGGCCCTTCCTACGATCCCATGCGCAAAGCCCTGGCGATTAGCGGGCTCCCCGTCTTCACGCGCATGGAAGAAGCACTGGAAGGGTTGAAGGCATTGGGATGAAGACCTGTGCGAGCAGGCAGTTCTACATCTGAAGATAGCGATCAAAAATTTGCTTTGCCGTGGCCGGGTTCATCAGCTCGTCAACCGCAGGCACGAACCCGAATTCTTCTTTTTCGGCGTGCGAACAAAGCTCGGTCACGAAGACATTGCACTTGGTGCGGAAGGTCTCCCATTCGGCCTGGCTCAGGCCATCAGGGGAGCTTAGAGCTTTCTCCACAAGCGGCTTGATCTCCTCGGCCAGTCCAAGAATGATCTGGTGGTCAGCCAAAAGGAGCTCGACCATGTCCGTGCCGCCCTCCTGGGCATACAGCGGGAATAGCTCCTGCTCCTCGATGGCGAAATGGTTTGGAATCTCCGTGCGGAGAGCCCCCTTCAAGTCGCTCAGGATCCGCCGGGCCTCGGGCCCTTGCCAGTTCGGCTGGCGATCAAGGCCACAGGCCTGCAGGAATTTCTCCAGACGGTTCAGAAGGGCGGTCACATCCTGGTGCTCCCTGGAAAGGCGCTTGCTGATCTCGAACTGGAAGTCCATAGAAAGCCCCTAAGTTCAGTTTCCCGCGACCCATATTTTTAATTATTTGTGAATTATTCTAAATAAATAAATCTTATGCATCTTAATTTCGCTCGGGCTCCATATAGGTCAAGAACTTAAGACGCCATGGCTCCGATATTGGCACCGAGCGCATGGTATCCAGGGAAACCATTACAACCACTATTCGTTCCCGGAACCGTCTTTGGCCCTCACATTCCACGATGACATCCAGGGTCATGGAACTGTTGCCGATGTGGGCGACTGAGAGCAGGAAATCCAGCAGATCGCCATGGCGGCTGGGTGTGATGAAATTCACGTCGAGATGCACCGCCGGGATGCCCAGTCGGTGTTCCTCGTGGAGGGCCCAGAAGCTGACGCCGAGACCCTGATTGAACCAATCCTCCACCGCCTCGACGCACAACTCGATGTACCGCGGATAGAACACGATGCCCGCCGGATCGCAATGGGCGAAGCGGATCAGTTTCTGGCAACGGAAGATCATGGGAAGGCCTCCAGTGGAAAGGGTATGACGGATATCACATCTTATCCTTTTTGAGACTTAATAATGCGATCCAACGTTGACACCTAAAAGGTATTGCGGTATTGTTCACCATACTAATTTTAGATATTCATTAAAACCTTATGATATAAATGATTTATTGAATTTATTTTCAATTATAAAGTGTGATTGCAATTTCTATTTTAGACTTCGAGTAGGCTGCGGGTCCGGTTTTTTAAATATGTGAAATAGTTCGACCTTAACCGTAAGCGAGGGAGAAATCCGTTGAGCGATCCAATCGAGGCACCGCACCGCTGGATGATGGCAGCACCCGGTGAACCCTTCCAGAAAACCGCCTTCGATCCCTTTCCTCCGGCTGCGGGGGAAGTGGTGATCGAGGTGGCCGGCTGTGGGGTATGCCATACGGACCTGGGTTTCTTTTATAACGGTGTGCGGGTCAACCACGAACTACCATTGGCCCTCGGTCACGAGATCAGTGGGCGGGTGGTGGCCACGGGGGCAGGCGCCGAAGCCTGGCTTGGCAAGGCTGTGATCGTTCCGGCCGTGATCCCTTGTGGTACGTGTGAATTATGCAAGTCCGGCCACGGTACGATCTGCCGCCGCCAGCAGATGCCGGGCAACGACATCCAAGGGGGATTCGCCACCCACATTTGCGTTCCGGCGCGTGGCCTGTGCCCTGTGGACGAAGCGCGGCTCGCGGCCGCGGGCCTGCAGTTGGCCGATGTTTCGGTGGTGGCCGATGCCGTGACCACGCCCTACCAGGCCGTAGTGCAGGCCGGTGTTCAGCCGGGTGATTTCGCCGTGGTGGTGGGCGTCGGCGGGGTGGGTGGGTACGCGGTTCAAATCGCCCGTGCCTTCGGAGCCACCGTGGTGGCCCTCGATGTGGATCAGGCGAAGCTCGATCACATCGCGGAACACGGAGCTGCCCAAACGTTCAACGTCCGAAGCCTGCAGGGCCGCGAACTGAAAAAGGCGATCCAGGAATTCGCCAAGAAAAATGGCCAACCCGACACGCAATGGAAGATTTTCGAGTGTTCCGGGACTGCGGCCGGACAGGAAACGGCTTATGGCCTGATCAACCATGGCGCGACCCTTTCGGTGGTGGGCTTCACCATGGACAAGATCGAACTGCGTCTCTCCAACCTGATGGCCTTTCATGCCCGGGCCCTGGGCAACTGGGGGTGTTTGGCCGAGCTGTATCCCCAAGCCCTTGATCTGGTGCTGGATGGAAAGATTGACCTCGCACCGTTCATCGAACGTCACCCGTTGAGCGAGATCAACGAGGTTTTTACCGCCGCCCATGCCCACAAGCTGTGTGGACGGGCCATTCTTGTTCCCGGGGCCTCCCATGAGTGAAAGTCCCCTCAATGTATGGCTGGAGAAAGACGGATGCCTGTTGCGCCTGCGCTTGGCGCGTCCCAAGGCGAACATCGTGGATGCCGCCATGATCGCCGCGCTCCAGGCCGCACTTCAGGAGCACCTGCCGAACCCCCATCTCCGCGCGGTACTCCTGGATGCGGAGGGGCCACATTTCAGTTTTGGCGCCAGCGTGGAAGAGCACCTGCCGGAATCCTGCTCTGGGATGCTTCAGCAGCTTCATGCCTTGATCCTTCAGATTCTGGATAGCCCTGTTCCTTTCATGGTGGCGGTAAAGGGCCAATGTTTGGGAGGGGGTCTCGAGGTTGCGGCGGCCGGACATTTGATTTTTGCCGCGCACGTCACATCGCTGGGGCAACCCGAAATCAAGCTGGCGGTATTCGCACCGGCGGCTTCCTGTCTCCTGCCAGAGCGTATCGGCCAGGCCCATGCGGAGGACCTGTTGTTCTCAGGGCGCAGCATCGGTGCCGAGGAGGCCCATCGGATCGGATTGGTGGATGTGCTGGCGGAAGATCCCGAGCAGGCTGCTCTCGCGTATTTCGAGGAGCACTACGCGAGCCGAAGTGCCAGTTCCCTCCGCTTCGCCGTCCGTGCCGCCAGGACCGGAGTCAATGAGCGCATCCGCTTGAAGCTGGCCGCTGTGGAGCGTTTGTATCTCGAAGATCTGATGGCCACCCACGATGCGGTGGAAGGACTGACTGCGTTCATTGACAAACGGCCGACCCTTTGGGAAGACCGATGAGAGTCGAGAGTCGAGAGTCGAGAGTCGAGAGTCGAGAGTTGAAGAGTTGAAAAGTCGAAGAGTTGAAGAGTCGAAGAGTTGAAGAGTTGAAGAGGAGAGCATGTCCAAGCCTGTTTATGTCGGTCTCGATATCGGGTCTTCCAGAACCAAGGTCGCGGTTCTGGATGCGGATAGACGACTGCTTGGCTATGCGATAAAAAAATCCGGAACCGATTTTTCGGTCACCGCGGGCATCTGCCTGGACGCATCCCTGGAGATGGCTGGCGCCACCCGCGAAGACATCGCCAACGCCGTGTCCACAGGCTACGGCAAGACCAACGTCGCTTTCGTCACCACCGAGAGCAAGACCGAGATCGGATGCCTGGCCAACTGGTGTCGGCATGACAGCCAGGGGATCATCACCCTCATTGACATCGGCGGCCAGGACAACAAGATCGTCAAGCTGGACCAGGAAGGGCGTCGCAGCAGTTTCAAGATGAACCGCAAATGCGCGGCGGGGACCGGGGCCTTCCTCGAAGAAATGTCCTACCGGCTCGACGTCCCCCTGGAGGACATGGACGGCCTCGCGCGGGCGTCCAAGGAGATGGTGAAACTTGGCAGCTACTGCACGGTGTTCTCGGCCACGGAAGTTCTGGAAAACATCCGCAACGGTAAGAACGTGACCGATATCGTCAAGGGCCTTTTCTACTCGGTGATCAAGCGGGTTCTGGAAATGGACCTCCCCACCGAAAAGGTCGTGATGACCGGGGGCGTGGTGGCCCACAACGCCTACATCGTCGAGATGGCAAGGAGATGCTGGGCCGACCCGTGATCCGTCCCGAATTTCCGCAATTGGCGGGTGCCATGGGCGCCGCCATTTATGCCATCAACGAAAAAGGGGAGGCGGGAATCACGGACCCGAATCACCCGAATTCTGAGGGGGAACTTCAGTGATCGAGCAATCCAAGCCAAAGAACATGCGGAAGAAGATCCAGGCTGGCGAGTTGATGAACAAGGTCATGTCGGACTACTTCTACGGGCTCAACGAGGCTGCCACCACCGGCAAGCAAAAGGTCGCCTGGTGCACCAGCGTGGGACCGGCGGAAGTGCTTCGGGCCTTGGGTTTTGCCGTCCACTTCCCTGAAAACCACGGTGCCCTGTTGGGCGCCACGCGCATGGCCACCGACCTGATTCCCGAAGCCAATGCCATCGGCTACTCCCCGGATATCTGCTCCTATCTGACCGCTGACATCGGCGCCTACCTGAAGGGCGTCACGCCCTTGTCGAAGGCCTATCCTGGGATCCAGTCCGTGCCCAAGCCGGATGTGCTGGTCTACAGCACCAATCAATGCCGGGACGTCCAGGATTGGTTCGGCTGGTACTCCCGGGAACTGGGTGTTCCCTCCATTGGCATCAAGTCTCCCCGCAATCTCAACGAGGTTGGCGACGCGCCCATCGAGGATGTTTCCAAGCAAATCCAGGCCCTGGTTCCGCAGCTCGAAGCGATTTCAGGCGCCAAGCTGGACATGGACCGCTTGCGCGAAACCGTGGCCCTTTCACGGGAGTGCACGGAACTCTGGAAGCAGGTGCTGGACACTGCAAAGGCCATTCCGGCTCCGCTGACTTTCTTCGATGGCACCATCCACATGGGACCTGCCGTCGTCCTGAGAGGAACTCAAGTGGCCGTGGACTACTACAAAGTCCTTCTGGCCGAACTCCAGCAAAACGTGCGCGACGGGGCCGGGGCCGTTGAAGGAGAAAAGGTCCGTCTCTATTGGGATGGAATGCCGGTGTGGGGCCGTCTGCGGCAGCATTCGGAGCATTTTCTCCAGCTCAAAGCCAACGTCGTGGCTTCCACCTACTGCAGCAGTTGGATCTTCCCGGCCTTTGATGAGCGGGATCCCTTCCAAAGCATGGCGCAGGCCTACCTCGAGCTGTTCATCGTCCGATCCGATGAATACAAAGAGCAATACATCAAGCGCGTGGTCGAGGATTTCCGCGTCGACGGCATCATCTACCACGACGCGAAGACCTGCCCGAACAACTCGAACAGCCGCTATGGATTGCCCAAGCGGTTGGAGACGGCAACCGGAATTCCAAGCCTGGTTCTATCCGGTGATCTGAACGATCTGCGCTGCATTTCGGATGAACAGACCAAGACGAATATCGAAGCGTTCATCGAACAGATAGTGGAGGGGAAATAGATGTTGGACTCCCTCTTCAAGCCTCGCGCCGTTGCCATCGTCGGCGCCAGCACCAAGGAATTGTCCATCGGCAACGTGATCATCAAGAACCTTCAGCGGTTCGGCTACCAGGGGAAAATCTATCCCATCCACCCCAGCGCGCCGGAGGTTCGCGGCCTCAAGGCCTACAAATCCCTCGCGGAAGTCCCAGGGGACGTAGACCTGGCCCACATCATCATTCCCGCAAAGCTGGTGCCCCAGATCATCGAGGAGTGCGGCCAGAAGGGGATCCATGCGGCGATCATCAATTCCGCGGGGTTCAGCGAGCTGGGAACCGAGGGCGCCCAGATCCAGGAAGCTTTTCTCGCCAATGCAAAAAAATACGGCGTGCGGATTTTTGGTCCCAACTGTCAGGGGATCATCAACACCGATCCCGCATTGAAGGCGTACTGCAACTTCACCTTCACCTTTCCGGAGCCCGGCGCCATTTCGGTGGTGGCCCTCAGCGGGGGCGTCGGCGCCGTGATCATGCAGGCGCTGTTCGATCTGGGCGTGGGCATGCGCATGTACGCCTCCAATGGAAATGCCAGCGACATCTCCATCTCCGAGATCCTCCGCTATTGGGGGAAGGATGACGGGTGCCGGGCCATCATCCTTTACACCGAGGGATTCTCAGACCCGAAGGAATTCCTGGAGGTTGCAAAGGAAGTTGCGGCCCTGAAACCAGTGTTGGCCATGAAGGCGGGGCGCACCGAGCAGGGCGCCAAAGCGGCCTCCTCCCATACCGGATCCCTTGCGGGCGTGGACATCGCCACGGAGCTGATCTTCGAAAAGACCGGCATCCTGTCCTTCAATGATGAGGAAGAAATGGTGAGGGCGGCCATGGCTTTTGCCACGCAACCCATTCCTGCGGGAAACCGCGTGGGGATCATCACGAACACCGGCGGTCCCGCTGTCATCGCCACGGATGTGTTTGGGGCCTCGGGTCTGGATGTGCCGAAGCTTTCCGAAAAGTCCATTCAAAGGCTGAAGGAAACCCAGCTCCCCGAGGCGGCCCTGGAGAACCCCATTGATGTTGTCGCCACCGCTGGCGGTGAGCAGTTCCGCGCGGCCATGGATGTGCTGTTGGATGAAGATTCGGTGGACAGTATTTTCATCAACTTCGTCACCGCCCCCTTCACCGACACCCACGCGGTGGCGCGGGAGATCGCGGCTGTCGGCGCGCTTGGCAGGAAGCCCATCGTCTGCAATTTCATGACGGATCTCACCCAGGAGCGATACCAGGAGACGCGGCGCATCCTGAAGGAGGGCGGGATTCCCTGCTATGCGAACCCAACTGCGGCGGCCAAAGCCCTGTCCGCTCTCGCCAAGTATGGCCGTCTTCGGCGGCGCGATATCGGCCAGCCCGAAACCTTCCAGGGTATTGATTCCACTAAAGCCACTTCGATCCTCCAGCAGGTAAAAGAAGCTGGTCGCACGGTCCTTTCCGCGAGAGAGGTCTACACGATTTTCGAAGCCTATGGAATTCCGGTGGCCCCTTGGCGGGTGGTGGAAGATGCCGACCAGGCCATCGCCGCCGCTAAAGCGATCGGCTATCCGGTCGTGGTCAAAGTGGATTCGACGGACCTGGACCACAAGAGCGACATGGGAGGCGTTGCCATCAATCTTCGAGATGCGGACGCGGTGATCTCCGCCGTGGAGGATATGCAGGCCCGTTTGGGTGGAACCCGAAAATTGAACTTCCTCGTCCAGAAATTCCTTCCGGGGGGACGGGAGCTGATCATTGGCGCCAGCCCCGAGCGGGGGTTGGGTCATCTGGTGATGTTCGGACTCGGCGGGATTTATGTCGAGGCCCTTAAGGACGTCATCTTCAAGATCGCGCCCGTCACCCGCGTGGAAGCCGAGGAGATGCTCAGCTCCATCAAGACATCGGCCCTGCTGGATGGCCTGCGCGGCGAAAAGGGTGTGGATAAGAAAGCCGTCGTGGACCTCATCCAGCGGGTTTCGCGACTGGTCAGCGATTTTCCGGTGATCCAGGAGATGGACCTGAACCCGG
>JANOLT010000330.1:0-1598 GCA_031419915.1 Holophagaceae bacterium | reverse complement strand
TATTCCAGATGTATGGATCTGGGTTTGCGCCATTGAACTTGACCTGCATATTCGTCACGGTCCCGCCAGCCAGGGTCACGCCGGTGGGGATAAGGACTCCGGCCGTGCTCATGACCACCGTCCCACCTCCAGTGACAGCGTTGACATTCCCGAAATTCATGTTCTGGATGGCACTCAGTTTTGGCATGGCTTGCCCCCAAAGAAGGGCTGGCCAGAGCAGGATCGTCCATGCAAAAAACCGCAGCAGGCTTCTTCCCACCCTGGCGAGGGAGGATGAACGTTCATGGAAAAAAGGATGTGTGTTCATAAGCCTGCTTGAACCTGAAAATCCAAACACGAACGTTATTGAAGGGTCGGGTTGCGCGAAAACCTCGACTTCAGGAGTATGGGATGAAACCGATATCTCTGCAATGGGTTTCTCTGGAATTTTTTGCCTATCCGCCCAGCCAAGCAATCCCTGAAAACCGGGGGCCGGGGATTGGTGTGGAAACACGGAACATGCGTGGGTTATCGAGCGGAGAGCCAAAGAAAACCCAATCTTGATATGAGCTTCCCAGGAAGCGTGGCCCGATGAACCTCCAACCATCCTCCCGGCCCCGGTGCTCGCCGTCACGTCTGGAACGAGAAGGCCATTAACACTTGCCTTCCCAACCCCTTGGGAGAACCATAAGTCCACACATGGGACAGAGGAGTTGCAGATGCCAGGCAAGGTAGTTTCATCGCCGCGGGTGGCGGCCATCGTTGGACCTTATCTTTCAGGCAAGACATCCTTGATGGAGAGCCTGCTCCATAAAGCGGGTGCCATACCCAAGAAGGGCACCGTCAAGGATGGCAACACCGTGGGCGATCCCTCGCCCGAAGCCCGGGGCCGTCAGATGAGCGTGGAGACCAGCATCGCCTCCTGCACCTATCTGGGCGAAAGCTGGACCTTCCTGGATTGCCCGGGTTCGGTCGAATTCACCCAGGACACGCTCAACGCCCTGATGGTGGTGGATGTGGCCGTGGTGGTCTGCGAGCCGGATCCTTATCGTGCGCTGACGATCTCGCCGATCCTGAAATTCCTGGACGACCATTCCATTCCGCACATCATCTTCATCAACAAAGTGGACACCCATCTCGTGAAAATGGCCGAGGTCCTGGAAGCCCTGCAATCTGTGAGTGACAGGCCTCTCCTGCTGCGCGAAATCCCCATCCGTGACGATGATCGGATCACCGGATTCGTGGACCTGGTGAGCGAACGGGCCTACAAGTTCGTGCCAGGCAAGGGTTCCGATCTCATCAAATTGCCCGAAAATATGCTGCCCGAGGAACACGCGCGGCGGCAATACCTGCTCGAAGCGCTCGCCGATCACGATGATCATTTGATGGAAGAACTGCTCGAAGAGTCCGTGCCGCCCTTGGATGAGATCTATGCGGATCTGCGCAAGGATCTTCAATCGGATCTCATGGTGCCGGTCTTTTTCGGCAGCGCTGAGCAGGACCTGGGAATCACGCGTCTGCTGAAAGCCTTGCGCCACGAAGCACCGGAATTCTCTCAGACCGCCGACCGCCTGAACGTTCCCAAAAAGGCGCCCCTGGCCCAGGTATTCAAGACCGTC
>JANOLT010000329.1:0-3731 GCA_031419915.1 Holophagaceae bacterium | reverse complement strand
TCCACGTGACTGGTGAATACGACTTTCAGATTCACGTGGTTGTGCGGGACGCCAACCATTTGAGGGATCTGGCGCTGGATGCGTTCACCACACGCCCCGAAGTCTCGCGCATCGCCACCAGCCTTATTTTCGAATCCATCCGCAAGACCGAACTGCCAAAGCTGTAAGGGGTTGAAGGCATAGCGAACCAAGCGAACCAAGGGATAAATCTATCCCAAAGCCCGCTCCGCCAGCCGCCCCAGATCGGCGGTGCCCTGGCTGTTGGCGATGGACTTCGTCACGGCGATCAAGAGAGCGGACTGGGCGTGTTCCGGCAACATGGGCAAGAGATCCAGTACCGCTGCCACGCTGAGAAGGTGCTGGCTGTGATTGAATGCCGGATCGTTCTGGCTGGCCGCTTCGGCGAGGATGCGCAGCAGAGCCTCCGTCCCATGTTCTTTCCGCAACGCCAGTGCGAGATACATGGCCTGGGGTGGTTCCGAATCAAGAATGGCATCGAGCAGGCCCGTGGCCAGATCACCCGGCATTTGTCGCGGCGGCTCTGGCCTGACGCGACGCTCTTCTTCATCGGTGGGAAACAGGTTCACCAGGGCCGCGGCCTGGGCGTAAAGCCGTGGATCCCCGCTCTCCACTTGCCTCACCGCATGGGTAGCAAGATACACAAAAGTGCAGGTGGTTTTCCCTTCGAGATCGCGGCGGGCATCCAACTGTTTTTCCGAAGCGGCGAGCACGAGCATGGCCAGAAGATCCCCGCTGCCATAGCCTTCACGAAGAGTGGCGATGAAGCGGTCGAGCAACTCCACCAGGCCCAGATCGCAGATCTCCCGCGCACCCGCTGCATGCGTTTCAAGGCTTAAGCACGCGGGACGCAGCTCCACGCGGAAAGCGTCATCCCCGAGCCTTTTACTGGCCCGTTGATTCCAGAAAGTGTCGGTGAGTTCCGTGGCGGCGAGCCATGCCACGAGCGCCAACATGCGCTTGCCGGTAGCCTTGGGCGATTCCAGCGCCAGAAATAACTCCCCGAGCTGGTGGGCCATCACGGCCTTGTGGCCCACGTTGGCCATATCGTTTTGCACCCATGAACCCAAGGTCTGAAAGTCATCCAGCGTCGGCGCTTCGATCCCCAGCATCTCGCCGTAGGCAATGGATGGGCGCTTTTTCGCGATGGCGGCGCGCACGTTCTGCCAGGAGCCGCTGCCACGACCGATGGCTTTCAATCCTCCGGTGCCGGATCGCCTCCCTTCGTGGGCGAAGGCATGAAGCTGGGTCGCGAGGATGCGATGAAAACTTTTTTCCGCGAGCAACGGGCGCAGCCGGAACGCGGCGCGAAGCCCCATCAATCCATGGGGCACATTCGGCAAATAGGCTTCCCAATCAATGAGGGGAATGAGGGTCTTCACCGCCTCCCGAACCGCATCACGGACGCCTTCCGATTCCTGAATACGCGCCGCGAAGATCCTGAAGAAGGCCTCGTCAGGCTGCTCCAACTGGGACTTCCATGCCTCTTCCATGTTGTTCATTGGGCTCATTTGGGGATGCCAAAGGCATCCGCGATTCGAAGATCCCAATGATGTTGGAAGGCCCGCTTCCACACCAGCGAATCAGGCTTCAGCTTCGCCTCCACAAGCCGTTCCTCAAGCTCTATTCTAAGCGGTCCCATCTCGAGTCCCAACATGGCTTCAGCAAGGGCCAGCAATGCCTTTCGGGCGGATCTTTCCGCATCAAAGTGATCCAGGAAACCCGGTGCATCCGGCGCGGGGGCCGAGGCCTTGAGCCGCTGCCAGGTTTCGAAAGCGATGCGGGCTTTGGGGTCGGAGCGCAGCGGTTCCGAGACACCGGACCAGGCACCAAAATCAGATGTGGGTGCCTCGCCCCGATGCAGAGCTTCCCTCAATTTCAAGCCCTTGGCCACATCCTTCGCGATGTGTTCCACCTTCACGAAAGATCTCGGCCGCGGTCGTTTTGCGCGCCGCTCGAAATAGGCGCCCATGGCGTTGACAATGATTTCCGTGGTAACCCCTTCGCTTTCCCAAATCTGCAGCTGGCGAAAGTCCTCGTTGCTCAGAAACGCGCTCCGCCCGTGCAGATGGTAGGCCCACTCCGCCTCCATCCAATCCCATTCCTCGCGAGAGTAGACCATCAGGACCTCAGCCTAAATATGCCCCAATTCGACCTGAACAAACTGATCTCACTAGCTTTTGTTTAGTCACGTCGTCGGCTGGGTTTTGCCGCCGAAGAATTCCTTGGCTTGGCTTTCCTCCAAGTACTCGCGCATGAGTAATGGCCAGGCGCTCCAGTGGTAGATCGGCCCGATGCTTCATGAAGGTGAATTCGAAGAATCCGATTGGGATCCAGAGGGTGGCTTTGAATTCCCTATCATCAATGACCTCAGGGGCCCAAAATGGGACATTTGAATTCCCGATCCTCTGGCCATCCTGCGACACAGGGTGCTCATCTGAACTTCATTTTCTGGATCCAACATGCGCATCTCCCCCCTCATGCTCGCTGTCATCGCCATATCCGGCCTTCGAGCCGATGAAGGCATGTGGACCTTCGACAATATCCCGGCCAGGACCATCAAGGCCAAATATGGCGTCGAGCTGGATGCGGCTTGGCTGAAGCGCCTGCAACTGGCCACGCTGCGCTTTCCGGGCGGCACCGGGGCCTTCGTCAGCCCGGACGGCCTGGTGGTGACCAACCACCATGTGGGCCGCGACGCCATCGCCCAGGTGTCCACGGCGAAGGTGGATCTGGTGAAGGATGGCTTCGCGGCCGCATCCCGCGATCAGGAGATCAAGGTGCCCGGCCTCGAGTTGATGATGCTGGTGTCCATGGAGGATGTGACGGTGCGGGTGAACAGCGCCGTGAAGCCCGGAACGGCGGACAAGGACGCCCTCACAGCCCGCCGCAACGCCCTGGGCGAGATTCGAAAGGTCGAGGAGGCGAAGACCGGCCTCACCTGCGAACCCGTGACCCTTTATCAGGGCGGCGAGTACTGGCTCTACCGGTATCAAAAATTCACCGACGTGCGCCTGGTGGCCGCGCCGGAGCTTCAGGTGGCGGCCTTCGGCGGCGATCCTGACAACTACACCTACCCGCGCCACAACCTGGATTTCTCATTGTTCCGCGTCTATGAGAACGGCAAGCCGTACCGACCCGCGGCTTTTCTGCCCTTCCAGCCAAAAGGCGCCGCCATCGGTGACCTCACCTTCATCTCGGGCCATCCGGGCACCACCTTCCGGCAGCAGACCCACGCCCAGATGGTGTATGCGCGGGATATCGGGATTCCCTTCCAACTCCGGTCCCTGGATCGCCATAAGAAGGCCCTGCAAGCCCTCGCCGCGACATCGCCGGAGGCCCGGCGCATTGCGGCGGATGCGATCTACGGCATCGAGAACGGCTACAAGCGCCTGTCGGGCCAGTTGCTGGGGCTCTCAAAACCCGAGAACCTGCGTAAAGTTCTGGACGGCGAGGAGGCCCTGAAGGCCGCCGTAGCCAAGGATCCAGTACAGCAAGCCAGGGTCGGCGAAAGCTGGTCGCGCGTGGCGCAGGCAGTGGAACGCCAGCAAGCGATGTTGAAGGCCTACACCTTCGTGGGTGCCCGCAGCGTGGCTCTGCTGGGCCATGCCCTGACGCTGGTGCGCCTGCCGGACGAAGCCGCCAAACCTTCGGAGAAGCGGCTCACCGAATTCTCGGATGGAAACCTGAAGGCCACCATGACCCGCCTGAAC
>JANOLT010000328.1:0-2647 GCA_031419915.1 Holophagaceae bacterium | reverse complement strand
GTGGTGTATTCCGGAGCCATCACGCTGTGGCAAGCGGTGCCGCAGAATTTCGTGGATCCCATCACTTCCACGCCCTTATAGGTGGCGGTGGCAATGATGACGACGTTGACGACCGTGAGCGCCGCGATTAAAAGCACTGCCTTGCGGACCCGGATCATGTTCAGGTCGATGACCGGGAAGGCATCAGGTACTGGCTCTTCGCCCGCCTCCGCCGCGAGTTTGGCCTTTCGTCGGGCGCGCCAGATCCCGAAGGGGATGAGGAGCAGGCCGCCCACAAAGAAGGCGGGGACGACCAGGAATGCCATGATTCCGACGTAGGGCCCGCCGCTGAAACCCACTAATTCGATGGCGAACAGCGTCAGGAAGATGATCGCGCTGATGGTGGTGACCACCACGCCAGCCAAGCTTATGGGATTCCGCGAGACCTTCGCGAACAGGTTCTTCATCAAAGGAAACCTCCATGGGTTCGTGTTTCAACATTGATCAGCATAGGGCAATCCGCCCTGTGAAAAGCGGCAAGATCCGCATGCCTTGGATGAGTTGTGATGGATGCCACGGTACAAGTTGCCCTCGCAAAACAGTTGGGGCTTTGCGTTGTCGAACTACCCCAAGGGCCAATGCAAAATAACCAGAACTGAACAGGTCATTTTGTAACAGCCACTGCGTCGTCCTTCGTCCGCCAAAAGGAGTCATAACACATTAATCGGTACTTGGTCACAACTAGGCTGGCATTGGGCCAATCGCCTGGACAGGGGCTTGCCGACGAGCAAAATGGAATTCAAGGGCCTCGTGGATTTGGATGGCGGCCCACCATCGAGGCACATATGTCCTTCGCCCTGGCTGGAATGCTCTCGCTGATCCTGTGTACGGCGGGGTCCGCCGCGCCGTTGGCCAAAGGGCAGGAGTGCGCCGGGTGCCACGAAGTGGATCTTCCGCGCTTCGAAAAAAGCGTCCACGGCAGCCTGGCGTGCCGGGACTGCCACAGTGGCATCACCAAGCTGCCCCATGCGAATAAGCCCCCGAAGGTGGACTGCGCGAACTGCCACGCGGAAGTGGCCAAGGAGTACGCTGCGAGCGTCCACGGCAACGCGAAGAAGAGCGGGATGGCCGACACGGCGAGCTGCACGTCCTGCCATGGCGCCCCCCATGAGATCCTCCCCGGCAGCGATCCGGCTTCCAAGATCGCCAAGAAGAACATGGCCGGCACCTGCGGCGCCTGCCACTCCAATCCCGATTTCCTCGCGCGCCACAAGATCCCCTTCGCCAAGCCCGTGGAGGCTTATAGTCTGAGCGTCCACGGCCGCGCGGTGGCCCGCGGGGACACCAACGCGGCCTCCTGCTCCGACTGCCACGGCAGCCACGGCATCGTCTCAGGGATGGATGAAAAGTCCGGGACCGGCCACAAATTGGTATCGAAAACCTGCGGCAAGTGCCATTCAGACGTACTGGAGGTCTACTCCCAGAGCGTGCACGGCGTGGCGGTAAAGGCTGGCTCCAAGGACGCTCCGGACTGCACGAGCTGCCACGGCGAACACAACATCCTGGCGCCCGCCGAGGCCGGCTCCCTGGTGAATCCCGCGCGCGTCTCCACCGTGACTTGCGGGCACTGCCATGAGGACGAGAGGATTGCCGCCCGCTACAACATGGCCCCGGACAAGCTGCCCAGCTTCCAGGACAGCTTCCACGGGCTCGCCTCCCGCGGCGGGTCCCAGACGGTTGCGAACTGCGCTTCCTGCCACGGCATCCACAACATCCTGGCCTCCAGCGATCCACGCTCCACCATCCATCCCAAGAACCTCAGCCAGATCTGCGGGAGCTGCCACCCGGGCGCGGGTCAGCGCTTCGCCATCGGCCCGGTGCACGTGCGGTCGGCGAGCATCACCGAGCACGTCTCTGTGAAATGGATCCGCCTCACCTACCTGTGGCTGATCCCGCTCACCATCGGGTTCATGCTGCTGCACAACGGCCTGGATTTCTTCGCCAAGCTGCGGCGCGGCAGGCACGCCAACGGGACCGGCGAACAGTTCCCGCGGATGAACCTGAAATTCCGCATCGGCCACGGAATGGTGGTGGCGAGCTTCATCACGCTGGTGGTAACGGGCTTCGCGCTGCAATACCCCGAGGCAGCCTGGGTCAAGTTCTGCTTCGGCTTCTCCCCGACGCTGAGGGGACTCATCCACCGCATCGCCGCCGTCATAATCTCCGCGGGCACCCTTTTCCACCTGGTCCAACTCGTGATGGTCAAGCGCGATCGCGTCATCCTTCCCGAGCTGTTGCCGCGCTGGCAGGATGCCAAGGACATCTACAACATGTTCCGCTTCAACCTGGGCCTCTCAAAAACCCGGCCCACCTTTGGCATGTTCGGCTACGCCGAGAAGATGGAGTACTGGGCCTTCATGTGGGGCACGGTGGTGATGGCCGTGACGGGCTTCCTGCTGTGGGCTGAGAACTGGAGCTTGAGCTATCTCCCGAAATGGGTGCTGGACGCCGCCACCGCCGCCCATTGGTACGAGGCCATCCTCGCCACGCTCTCCATCCTGGTGTGGCACTGGTATCTGGTGATCTTCGATCCGGACGTCTAGCCCATGGACAAGGCCTGGATCACGGGGAATACCTCCGGCGACCACGTGCGCGAAACCCGGCCCGA
>JANOLT010000327.1:0-2074 GCA_031419915.1 Holophagaceae bacterium | reverse complement strand
ACGAAGGGCCCGAGCATCAGTGACAGAACAAAGGCGAAGGCCGCGGCCATGGCCGCACGGAAAGTGATATAGCGAAAGACTGAAATACCAGGGATGAGTTCGCGGAAAGGGTAAAGAAGCCAGGGCAACATGCGGTCGGGGCTCTCGAAAAAGAATCGTAGAAACAAGGAGGATCAGAAAAGCTCATTGTCACCGGAATCCCCTCGCGTGGGCGGTTCCCGACCACATTTCCATCCGAAAGGTCGAAATTGGCAATCCAAAGGGCGATCTTCGCTTAACTCAAAAAGAGCAATTGAAACCGCGAATGACGCGAATTCAGGCGTCCTGAATTTCATCCGCGAAGCTTGCACAGGATGAACTCTTCTTCGTGCCAAGCTGTTTTGCATTCGCGTTCATTCGCGCAATTCGCGGTTCCAGCTTTTTTCTTTCTTTTTAGCTTTGCGTCTTCGTGGTCACGCCGTGCCTTTGTGGTCCAGGAGCCAGGCCACGGCCTGCTCTGAGGTCCAATAACGGCTGCCTTTGACAAGGATGCGCGAGCCGTCGGGAATGGCGCCGAGGCCCGCGGGATCATCCCGCAGCGAGTCGAAATCCGGGAAGGCCAATGCGCCTGCACCGAATCCTTGGGCCATGGCCTTCGCAAAATCGCCGTAGACCCAGATGCGCTCAAACCCCAAGGCATTCAGGCCTTCGCCGACTTCGCGGTGAATGCGTTCGGCGTTCTCCCCCAATTCCCGGATGCAACCCAGCACAGCCATGGGCTCTCCACCTTTCAGCTCCAGCAACGATTCCGCGCAGGCCAGGATGGAATCGCTACCGGCGTTATAGCTCTCATCCAGTAGCCAGCCACCACCAGCCATCGCGTGGAGGCGGCCACGGCCTGCCTCGGGTTCCACGGTGCCCAAACCTTTCGCCACTTGATCCCTGTCAAAGCCTGCCACCAGCGCGATAACCGCGGCCAGCGACGCATTGCGCACCTGATGGGCTCCGCGAAGTTTCAGCTCGATGGGCAGGTCGTACCCGGGGGCACGAAGGGTGAATCGCTCTCCGCGCGGACCCATGGATTCGATGTCCATCCATCCGAAATCTTCTCCGTCCCCCACAGGCACGGCCATCCCGTGGGCCGCCCAGGGCTGCTCAGAGATCCAGCGGCACCAAGGGTCCGAAGCCAGGTGAGCCCAAGCCCCGCCTCCGCGAAGGCCTGCGACGAGTTCGCCCTTGGCGCGAGCGATGCCCTGCTGTCCGTCGGGGAAATTCTCCAAATGGGCAGTTCCAATCAGGGTGATCACGCCGAAATCCGGCGGCGCGATTTCAGTCAGGCGCTTGATCTCGCCCGGCGTGCTCATGCCCATCTCCAGCACCGCCGCGGATTCGCCGAGCGGCATGGTGGCCAGGGCTTGGGGCATCCCCAGCGTGTTGTTGCGGTTTCCGGGCGTTTTCCAACCACCCGTGGCTGCGGCAAGCAAGTCCTTGGTGCTGGTCTTGCCCACGCTGCCTGTGACGCCAAACACAGCGTGCGGGCGCACCGCCTTCAGGCGCGCCTGGCCCCATGACTGCAAGGCCGCGAGTGTGTCCGGCACGATGAGTTGCGGAACCGGTAGATTTAAAAAGTGGTCCACTAGCAAGCAGGCCGCGCCCTGTTCCACGGCTTTGGCGGCAAAGGTGTGCCCATCCCTTCCTGCCCTGAGCGCCACGAAACATTCACCCGGTTGGAGCGTGCGAGTATCCAGGGAAAGCGCAGAAGTGTAGAAGGACCCGTCGCCCCGCAGCTCGGCATGGATGAGTGAAGCCACTTGGCGAAGGTCAAACAGCATAGGATTCACACGCTCGGACGGTCTGGCTTGGCTTGGTGATTGAGAGATCGGGACCGGGCTATTTTGTCACAAAGGTCTATTTGATTTTAAGATCTACCTGGATTGCAGCGATGGCCACGCGGGCCTGGGTCGCCTGCTGACTCGTGGGATCAACTTGGATGACACGGTTCCAGGCCTTGATGGCCTTTTCGTTCTGCTTCAGATCATGGGCGTAGACGACCCCAAGATTGAAAAGGCTCTGCGTGTGCTTGGGGTTGAGTTTG
>JANOLT010000326.1:0-7883 GCA_031419915.1 Holophagaceae bacterium | reverse complement strand
CCGCGGCGCCGGCCTCTTGACCCGCGACCCCCGCATGAAGGAACGCAAAAAGCCAGGCCAGAAGGCCGCGCGTCGTCGCTTCCAGTACAGCAAGCGTTAGGATTCAGGTCTTTTCCAACCGCTTTTCTAGCCAACGGGGAGACAGGATCTCCCCGTTCGCGTGTCACGGGTTCCGGATTCCCGGAACCGATTCGGGTCCCCTCCTTGCGGAGGCAAGACCTTCATCCCCAACCGCGACGCCATTCTTGATGGTGTCCCGAATTGATTGAGGAGGCCATCATGGCTGCCATCCAAATGAAAGAACTGCTCGAAGCCGGTGTTCACTTCGGCCACCAGACCAAGCGCTGGAACCCGAAGATGAAGCCTTATATCTTTGGCGCCCGCAACAGCATCTACATCATCGACCTGCAGAAGACCCTGCGCCTTTGGAACACCGCCGCTAACTTTCTGACGAAGTCTGCCGCCGAGGGCAAGAGCTTCCTCTTCGTGGCCACCAAGCCCCAGGCCCAGGAGCTCATCGCCGAGCAGGCCGGCCGCTGCGGAGCCTTCTACGTGAACAACCGTTGGCTGGGCGGCATGCTCACCAACTTCTCAACCATCAAAAAATCCCTGGAGAAGCTGCGCGAGATGGAAGCGATCCTCGCCGATCCCATTCGCAACGCCGCCATGAGCAAGAAAGAGCAGCTCACGCTCACCCGTCACAAGGACAAGCTCGTGGGCGCCTTTTCTGGCATCCGCGATATGCGGAGCCTGCCGAACGTGATCTTCGTCATTGATCCCAACCGGGAAGACATCGCGGTCACGGAAGCCAACAAGATCGGCCTCAAGATCGTGGCCCTGGTGGACACCAACTGCGATCCCGACAAGATTGACTACGTGATCCCCGCCAATGACGACGCCATCCGCTCCATCCACCTCTTCTGTGAGCGCGTTGCCGACTCCATCCTTGAGGGACGCCAGTCCTTCCAGGACAAGGGCGACAGCAGTGCCACGAAAGATGCCATGAAGGAAATGATGGCCGAGAAAATGGAGCAGGAGGCCCAGTAGGGTCACCTAAGAATCCACACCCGCATTGAATTTGAAAGATTCAGGAGACAGCATGGCGTTTACAGCCCAGGACGTAAAAGCACTTCGTGAGAAGACCGGCATCGGCATGATGGATTGCAAAAAGGCTATGGAAGAAAGCAACGGCGATATGGAAGGCGCCATCGAGTACCTTCGCAAGAACGGCCTCGCGGCCTCTGCCAAGAAGGCCGGCCGTATCGCCACCGAAGGCATCGTGGAGTCCTACATCCACCCCGGTGGCCGCGTGGGCGTCATCGTGGAAGTGAATTCCGAGACTGACTTCGTGGCCCGCAATGAGGCCTTCCAGCGCATGGTCAAGGAAATCGCCATGCACATCGCTGCCGCCGATCCAGCCCCACGCTTCGTCACCAAGGACGAAGTGACCAGCGATTTCCTCGAAACCGAAAGGCGCATCGCGACCGAGATGGCTCTGGCCACCGGCAAGCCCGCTAACATCGTCGAGAAGATCGTCGAAGGCAAGATGAACTCGATCTTCAAGGAAGTCTGCCTGTTGGAGCAGCCTTTCATCATGAATGGTGATCTCACCGTGCAGCAGTACCTCTCCCAGAAGACCGCCGAGATCGGCGAGAAGCTCAGCATCCGCCGCTTCACCAAATACGTCCTTGGCGAGGGCCTGCAGAAACGCCAGGATGACTTCGCCGCCGAAGTGGCCGCCCAGGTGGCCGCGAAGTAGTTCCGCCGTTTTGCTTCATGAAAAAGGCGGCCTTGGTGCCGTCTTTTTTTGGGGCTGTGGGCGGTAGGCTGTAGGCTGTGGGAAAGACTGAGTACCAGCCCTGGGGTTCCTTCCCACCGCCCATAGCCCACAGCCTACCGCCCATCCGGAGTCCCCCATGAAATACAACCGCATCCTGCTCAAGCTCTCCGGCGAAGCCCTGATGGGCGAGATGAAGGGTGGCATTGATCCCGATGTCGTCCAGATGATCGCCGAACAGGTGAAGGCCATCCGCGAACTGAACGTGGACGTGGGCCTGGTCATCGGTGGCGGCAATATCTTCCGCGGCGTGGCCGGCGCCACCAAGGGCATGGACCGCGTCACCGCCGACCACATGGGCATGTTGGCCACCATGATCAACGCCTTGGCCTTGCAGGACGCCCTGGAACACAACCATGTCCAGACCCGCGTGCTCAGCGGCATGGAGATGCCCCGCATCGCTGAGAACTACGTGCGCCGCCGCGCCGTTAGGCACCTGGAGAAGGGCCGTGTTGTGATCTTCGGCAGCGGCACAGGCAATCCCTACTTCAGCACTGACACCGCCGCCGCTCTTCGGGCCAATGAGATCAATGCCGAAGTGGTGATGAAGGCTACCAATGTGGATGGTGTTTACAACACCGATCCCAAGAAAGACCCCAACGCCATCAAGTTCGACCGCGTCAGCCACCAGGAGTGCCTGGAAAAGGGTCTTCAGGTCATGGACGCCGCCGCCATCGCGCTATGCATGGATAACCATTTGCCCATCCTGGTCTTCAACATGATGAAGCCCGGCAATCTCATCGCCGCTGTCATGGGTGAAGTAGTTGGAACGCTGGTGAGTTGAGAGCTATCAGCCATCAGCTATGGGCCATCAGTTGATCTGGAGGCGCCTCCGGCGCTCCGTTAGTAGAGTTGCGGCCTTTGGCCGCATCCAAATAAAGCTCATGGCTGATAGCTGATAGCTCACAGCCCTTCAGTGTTTCAGCCGCCAGATATCCAGAGCGAATACAAGCACCATCAGCGAGGCCAGCAGCATGAAGCCACCGGTGAGAATGCGCTCTTTCACCGCGATGCTGAGATCCCGGCCACGGATGCGTTCGAAGGCCAGCATGGCCACGTGGCCGCCGTCCAGGAATGGAATGGGCAGCGCGTTCAATACTGCGAGGTTGATGGAGAGCAGCGCGCAAAGGGATAGGAAATTTCGCCACCCGGATTTGGCCGCCTGGCTGCCGATCCGCGCGATGGCGATGGGGCCGCCGAGTTCCTTGATGTTGGCGCGGAAGGTCAGGAGTTTCACATAGTCGCCTGTGATTCGCCACGTTGCGATGGCTGTCCCTTTGAACGCAAGCAGGATCGCGGGACCAGTGTCTGCCACGCGGAGAGAACGCCAGGCGATGGGCGTCTCCTCGATATCCGGCAGGAAACCTATTTTCCCTTTTCCGCCCTCGTTGGCGGGGACCAGGTCGAGTGTCTGGGCGGTGCCATTTCTCTGGATCTGGAAAGGCGTATGAATCTCAGGACGGGCCTGGATGTAGGGAATGATGTCGGTTTGCCAATCAGCCCCTTTCAGTGATTTCTCGCCGATGGCCAGGATCTCGTCGCCGACTTTCAAGCCACCGCTATCCGCACGGGACTGGGGCACGACTTGGATCACGATCCAGCGCGACTGAACTTGTGATACCCGCGCTCGATCCAGGTTCAAAGTGAAGAGCAGCACCACCGCCGTGGCCAGGTTGAAGATGATGCCGCCGGAGTAGAAGAGCATTCGCTTCCAGGTGGGCTGAGACAAGAATCCGTTGGGATCTTCGGCATTGGGGTCTTCGTCGTTGTAGCCCATCAGCTTCACGTAACCGCCCAAAGGCAGTGCCGAAAGCCGCACATCCGTTTCGCGCCACTTGAAGCCGACAAGCCTGGTGCCGAAGCCCAATGAGAAGACTTCTACGGGGAGTTTCATCCACTTGGCGACGAGAAAATGTCCCAGCTCGTGCAGGAAGATGAGGCCGCCGAGCATGATCACGGGGCCCCAGAAGCCGACGCCTGGCCATGCAAGGCTGAAAATGATAATCGAAGGTGCGAGGAATAGCGTGCGCTTCATCAATGATCCAGGAATCTGGATCACTTGAGCGCGATCCAGGATCTAGCATTGTCTCGTGCATTTCGATCCGCTGCCAGCACTGCCTCAAGACTGTCGGCTGTCTCCGACGGAATACGGGCCAGGACTTCGGAATTGCAGGCCTGGATATCCCAGAAACCAATTCGGCCTTCCAGGAAAGCGGCGACGGCCACCTCGTTGGCGGCGTTGAGAAGGGCTGGGGCCGTGCCACCTGCGCGAAGGGCGGCATAGGCGAGTCCAAGGCAGGGGAAGCGCTCCAGATCCGGCGCTTCGAAAGTCCACGCCCGCGCTTGCGTCCAGTCGTAAGGGGGCACGGGACCAGACACTTTGTCCGGGTAGAGCAGCGTGTACTGGATGGGCAGTTTCATGTCATTGGCCGAGACCTGCAATTGGTAGGTGCCATCCCAGAAACCGACCATGGCATGGACCTGGCTTTGGGGATGGACGGTCACCGCGATCTGATCCACCGAAAGACCAAACAGGACCGAAGCCTCGATGACTTCCAGGCCTTTGTTCATCAAGGTTGCGGAATCAATGGTGATTTTTGGACCCATTTTCCAGGTGGGATGATTCAAGGCTTCTTCCCGCGTGGCGGCCTGGATGCGGGCCATGGGCCATTCGCGGAAAGGCCCGCCGCTGGCCGTGATCCGGACTTCCCGGATACTTTTGGGGTCGCGGGCATCCAGCAGCTGATGTAGAGCCGCGTGTTCCGAATCCACAGGCAGCAATTCACTACCGCCCGCTTCCATGGCGGCCCGCATCAACGCACCGGCCACGACAAGGGATTCCTTGTTGGCTACGCAAACCCGGCGACCGGCCCGCAGCGCGGCTTCGGTGCTCTGCAACCCCGCAGCCCCCACCACGGCCGCCACAACGGTATTTCCGTCAGGATGCAGTGCGCAGGCGAGAAGGCCTTCGGGACCCGAATGGATTTCCGGCGCATAGCTCAACGCTGAGCGAAGCCATGCGGCGTCCTTGGGGCCGCTCACGGATACGCAAGCGGGCCTGAACCGCTCGCACTGCCTAAGCATCAGTTCGCGATTGCGTCCAGCGGCGAGCGCGACTACCGAAAGTCGCTCCGGGTGGGCCGCAACGACATCGAGGGTGGAGGTTCCAATGGAACCGGTAGATCCAAGAATGGCAATGCGCCTCACTTCAGGCTCCAGGCTTCAGGCTTCGGGTCTTCTTGTTGGTCTCGTCGGCAAGTTGAGATAGGTCCCAGGAGTGAAACCCCCACAACAACGAAGTCTGAAGCCCGAAGCCTGATGACCATCATCTAAGCCCATGCACGTAGTACACGTAGGCGAACAGCGCGGGGGCGGCGAAGATCAGGCTGTCCACGCGATCAAGCATCCCGCCGTGGCCCGGAATACCTACACCGATATTACTGTCCTTCACTCCGGCGCTTCGCTTCCAGGTGCTCTCCACGAGATCACCCAGCTGGCCCACGGTGCCGAGCAGCAGACCCAATGCCACCACGTCCACCATGGACCAATCCGGGCAGACGGTGGCCTTCATCAACCAGGCGCCCGCAACATTGCCCAGGTAATTGCCAACCAGGCCCTCCCAGGATTTTTTGGGGCTGACCTTGGGCGCCAATTTGTGACGGCCAAAAAAACTGCCGATGAAATAGGCCCCTGTATCACCAAGCCAGGTGATGACGTAGAGGGCCAGCACCAGGCGGCTTCCGGTGTTGGTGACGGTGCTGGATCCCAGCATGAAGAGCCGTTGCTGAAAACCCAAACCCAGGCCCATGTAGAGCGCACCCATCCAGGTAATGGCCTGGCTGGGCAGGGCCTGCTCTGCTTTTTGATCGAAAAAGAGGGCCCCGAAGTGGATGAACCCGATACCAAATGCCAGGGCCAGCCACAAGGGCAGGATGTCAGGATCCAAGGGCCGATCGCCGATGGGCACCCTGGCAGCGAGAAAGAAATGCATCAGCAGCAGCCAGGCCACTGCGGTGCCCGCATAAAGCGAAGGATTGAAACCCATCTTCCGGCCAATGAGGGTCATCTCCCGCACTCCCGCAAAGATGGACACACCCATCAGACCGAAATAGGCCAGATTGCCCCAGGTCGTGCCGCCTCCCCAATAAAGCAGACTCAAAAAGAACACCGCGAAAACAAGCGCCGTGAAGACGCGCAGGATCATGTTCTTCCGGTCGAAGGCAGGCCTCACCTGGGCCGGGACGGCATCTGTTTCTGTCTTGAGCGCTGTATGAGGAGCCTTGTATTTTGACATTTGTCTTCCCGTAATCAGGATTCACCAAGTGCTGTTGTTGACAGTCTGACGTTACAGCCCTTTTTCTGCGATCGCCAACCCGCCGAATCGCCGTTCCCGCTGTTGGTAGACCTCCAGTGCCTCCCGCAGCTGCGGGGCGCCAAAGTCAGGCCAGAGCGTTTCGGTGATGTAGAACTCGGCATAGGCAGACTGCCAGAGCATGAAATTGGACAAGCGCATCTCCCCGGATGTGCGGATGAGCAGGTCCACGTCTGGCGCATCACCGGTCCAAAGTCGCGCCTGAAGCGTTTCTTCGGTGATGGCCTCGGGGCCGAGTCCATCTTCCATGCACCGTCTGGCCGCTTGAACCAATTCCAACCGGGAGCCGTAATTGAGCGCCAGATGGAAGACAAGGCCCGCATGGGCCGCGGTGGCTGCTTCCAGCTCCCGCAGATCCTGCTGGATGCCTTTGGGCATGCCCTCGATGGCGCCGATATGGTGGAACCGGATGCCCTTTTCGATGAAACGGCGACGGAACATGCGAAGGTACATGCGCAACAGGGCCATGAGGCTTGCCACCTCTGGACCGGGCCGCTTCCAGTTCTCCGTAGAGAAGGCAAACAGGCTCAAGTGCCCGATGCCTTCCACCACGGCGGCTTCCAGGATGTCCTCCACGGCTTTGACGCCAGCCTTGTGCCCCTTGATGCGCGGCCACCCTCGTTGCGCCGCCCAGCGTCCATTCCCGTCCATAATGATGGCGACGTGATGGGGAATGCTCACAGGGCTCCAGCATCGAAATCACTACGTTTCAGGGGTTCGTTTCCGCAAAATCATCCTAGCATGGGGCTCACGATCACCCGATTCCACCGGTCCCTGTTAGTCTGTTTTTCTTAACTGCCAAAAAGCCTATGGTCCAGTTCAACACACGAGCCAACGAGATTCTTCTGAAGCTGGTCTATTACGGGCCCGGCTTGTCAGGGAAGACGACGAATCTGCAGACGCTCCACGCGCTGTGCCAGGACCAGCAGCGCGGTGAGATGTTCAGCGTGAACACGCAGGAGGACCGAACCCTCTTCTTTGATCTGCTGCCCATCGACTTGGGCTACATCTATGGCAACTCCATCCACCTCCAGATCTACACGGTACCGGGCCAGGTGCAGTACGACGCCTCGCGGCGCGTGGTGCTGGGGGGAGCGGATGGCGTGGTTTTCGTGGCCGATAGTTCCGAATCCAAAATGCAGGACAACGTGGATTCGCTCTCGAACCTGTATCACAACCTCAACGCAAACCGCCTGAACATCAAGCAAATCCCCTTCGTGCTCCAGTACAACAAGCGGGACTTGCCGGACGCCATGCCCGTCGGCGTCATGAACCGCCGGTTGAATTTCCGCAACGTTCATTATTTCGAGGCCGTGGCGAACCGCGGCCCTGGCGTCATGGATACATTCCTGGCTATCACCCGCGAAACCGTGGGCAGCGCCTTCAAGAAGTACCATCTGGACAAGAAGATCAAAGATTTCGACGAGATGCTGGATCTCATCGAGACCAATATCCGTTCCAACATGCGGGAGCTGCCGACTCTACCCGATTCGCTTGTCCAGCCTGAATCCACGGTGATGCGCCACAGCGATGTGAGCGTCGCCGATCTGGTTCCCGGCAGGGTGGTGGATGCGAGTGATCTGCTCGAAGAAGCACTGAAATCCAACATGGAGACCGCGCGCCTGTATTCGGATCTGAAGCAGACCAAGGCAACGCTGGAACAAAAGAATGCCG
>JANOLT010000325.1:0-4175 GCA_031419915.1 Holophagaceae bacterium | reverse complement strand
CCCGGTCGAGGCCGCCAAGATCGCGCAGTCCATCTCGCCCTGGGCCAAGAACACCCCCGGCCACTTCGCCGCTGTCCAGAGCCGCCTCAAGAAATACGTGGAGAGCGGCCAGCTCGGCATCTTCGCCAACGGCTACTGGGGCCACAAAGCCTACAAGCTTCCGCCGGAAGTGAATCTGCTCGCGGTTTCCCACTACCTGGACGCGCTGGAATGGCAGAAGGAACTGGTGAAGATCCACGCCATCTTCGGCGGCAAGAATCCCCATCCGAACTACCTGGTGGGCGGCGTTCCCTGCTCCTTCAACCTTGAAGAAGTCAGCGCCATCAACACGGAGCGCCTGAACCATGTCGGCAGTCTCATCAAGGAAGCCATCACCTTCGTGGAGCAGGTCTACATCCCCGACCTCCTTGCGATTGCAAGCTTCTACAAGGATTGGGCTTCCATTGGCGGGGGGCTGCAAAACTACCTGTCCTACGGCGACCTGCCCACCAAGGGCTACGGCAATGTGGATTCCTTTCTGCTTCCACGGGGTGCAATCCTGGGCCGGAACCTCAATGAAATCCATGAGGTCAACGGCAAGAACGTCGAAGAGATCAAAGAATACATTTCCCATTCCTGGTACAAGTACGGTGCCGGGGATGGCGTGGGGCTCCACCCCTTTGCAGGTGAGACGGAGTTCAATTACACCGGCCCGAAACCCCCGTACGAGCACCTGAACGTAGAGGGAAAATATTCCTGGGTGAAGACTCCGCGCTGGAAGGAGCACCCCATGGAAGTGGGTCCACTGGCGCGTATGCTGGTGGCCTATGCCAAAGGCAACACGGACGTGAAGGAATTGGTCGGCGCGGTCCTCAAGAAACTGGACGTGCCCATCACGGCGCTCTTTTCCACGCTGGGCCGCACCGCGGCGCGGGGTGTCGAGACGCAAATCGTCGCCCATTGGATGAAGAACTTTTACGATGAGCTCATCACGAACATCAAGGGCGGGGAAATGCGCACCTTCACCCGTGATAAATGGGAACCCGCCAGTTGGCCCGCCACCGCCGAAGGCGTTGGTCTGACCGAAGCTCCTCGCGGCGCGCTGGCCCACTGGGTCTGCATCAAGGACGGCGCCATTGACAATTACCAGTTGGTGGTGCCCAGCACCTGGAACGCATCCCCCAGGGACTCCAAGGGACAGCGATCCGCCTATGAAGAGGCTCTCATCGGCACGCCGGTGGCGAATCCCGAACAACCCGTGGAGATCCTGCGGACCATCCACTCCTTCGATCCCTGCCTCGCCTGCGCGGTGCACATCTACGATCCCAAGGGTAAGCAGGTGCATCAGGTGCAGTTCTACTGAACCGGAGGAGAGCATGAACCAGACCAAGGCACTTCCCCACAGCTACCGGCGCCTGTACGTCTGGGAGCTGCCGGTGCGTTTCTACCACTGGGTGAATGGCGTCGCCATCCTGGTTTTGGGCGTGACGGGCTTCCTCATCGGGAGTCCCCCGTCCCTGGCCTACATGCCCGAAGCCTTCCAGCAGAACTGGTTTGGCGTCGTGCGTTTCACCCACTTCATGGCTGGGTACATCTTTCTTTTCAATTTCCTGGTGCGGGTCTACTGGGGTTTTGTGGGCAACCGTTTCGCCGCTTGGAACCAGTTCATTCCGACGACCCGGAAACAGTTCAAGGAAATCGTCGAAGTGCTACGGGTGGACCTGCTGCAAACCAAGCTGAGCGGCCCCATCAGCCTTGGCCACAACATGCTGGCGGGGATCACCTACTTCCTGACTTTCTGGGTATTCCTGTTCCAGGCCCTCACGGGTTTCGGCCTTTATGCACCCATGAGCCAAGGAGTCCTGGGCAAGCTCTCGGCCTGGATCGTGCCGTTCATGGGGGGTGACATGGTGGTACGCCAGTGGCACCACGCCGGGCTGTGGTTCTACGTCGTGTTCACGCTGATCCACGTTTATCTGGTCTTCTACCACGACTATGTTGAAGGCCGTGGCACAACCTCCTCCATGGTGGGCGGCTGGAAATTCGAACGCGACGATGCACCAAAATCGTAATGTAGCGATTCGCATTATTGGCATCGGAAACCTCCTGCTGGGGGATGAAGGTGTCGGTGTGCATGTCGTCCGTCATCTGCTGGAACATTGCCATTTGCCCGAAAGCGTGGACTGCCTTGACGGTGGAACCGGGAGCCTGGTGCTCCTGGAACCACTGCAAACCGCCGATCGCATCATTCTTGTGGATGCGACCATGGACGGCAATCCTCCGGGCACGCTGCGCCGCCTCGTTCCAAAATTTTCATCGGATTTTCCCCCCAGCCTCGCCGCCCATGACATCGGCCTGCGGGATCTCCTGGATAGTTTCTACCTGTTGGGCGACGAACCACCTGATGTGATCCTGTTCACAGTTTCCATCGCCGAAATGCAGAACATGGTCACGGAATTGTCCCCTGAAGTCGCAGCGGCGGTGCCATTGGTGGCAGCCATGATTCTCGAAGAACTCGGCGTGACCTCCCGTGCATGAGCTGTCCCTGATGGAAGGCATGCTTCAAATCATCGAGGAGAATGCCAGAACTCAAACCTACGGCCTTTGAAGGATTCTTTCCCATCGTGAAAGCGGTGCGGATGGCTAATTATTTCAGCCTTGAGGGTTGGAACATCGAGGTACAGAGGCCCTCCCAGAGCCCAAGTGAGGGTGTCTCCAAGAGCTGTTCCAACAGGCCCCAGGCCGCCTCCAGGTTGTTCCGCGCTTCGGGGCTCAGGTCATCCCCGAGTTCGAAGGAATGCCCCCTTACGCCCAGGACGAAGGAAGGCGGCGGCTCCCTGTTGCCCAGCGCCCTGAAGGCGTGCAACACCGCCTGGGGAGAGATGGCATGGGTGGTGAAGCTGGAATCCGCCAGCGGAAGGATGCGCGTCAGGGCGTATGGATCTGGGCCTGACGCCGCGGCATCCACGAAGAGCGCCAGGTCCCGGTCTTCCAGGTCCAGGGCGTGCTCCACCTGAAGTTGGAAGTCCTCCACAGCGGCCACGGGTATTTCAGGATGCAGACTGATATGGCGCATCACGCGTTCCAGAAGCGCTGGCCCGATAGCATCGTCCCCCCGGCTGGGATTGCCGCAGCCCAGGATGATGATGCGAGGTGGGTTCATGCCAGGCGTGAAAGGTTTCATCTTCCCTCAAAACTGTCGTCCGAGATCCTTACCAGCCGATCCACCCGGCATCCCTCCGCATCCACCAATTCCACAATCAAAGGCATCTTCCCGATCGCGTGGGTGGCGCAGGAGAGGCAGGGATCGTAGGCGCGGATAGCCACTTCGATGTGGTTGAGCAGGCCCTCGGTGAGTTCCTTGCCATCCAGGTAGTGGGCAGCCACCTCGCGAACGGCGGTGTTCATGGCCGTGTTGTTGTTGGTGGTCGAGACGATCAGGTTGGCCTTGACCACGGCGTCGTTCTCGTCGATCTGGTAGTGGTGAATGAGGGTTCCACGTGGGGCCTCGATGACGCCCACACCTTCGAGTGCTCTATCACCTTGGGTCACCAGGTCTTGGCCGTAGATATCGGGATCATCCAACAGTTCCCGGATGGCTTCGGCCGCATAGAGCATCTCGATCATGCGGGCCCAGTGGTAGGCCATGGTGGCATGCACGGGTCCGCCTTCCCCCATCGCTGCGAATGTGCGCCGTTCCTCTTCGGCCAAGGGCGTGGACATGCGTTCCGCGTTGTTGATGCGGGCGAGGGGACCCACCCGGTACCAGCCTTCATCGTTGCCCAAGGCCACGATGAAGGGAAACTTCATGTAGGACCAGGATTTCACTTCCTCGTGGATGTGGCGCAGGTAGTGCGCATTTTCCACGTGGTCAAATATGCGACCACCGTTGGCATCCGTGGCCCTTAGTCCTCCATCGTAGAGTTCGAAACTCCCGTCCGGGGCCGTCAGGCTCAGGAAGTTGGATCGGAAGGCTCCGAAGGAGGCGTTCTGTTCCAGGTTCCCTGTGTAGATCCCCCTGGCGATGTCCACGGCACCCTTCGACCATTCAATTATCTGGTCAAGATCCTTCATCAGGTAGTCCCGGTCCTCCTTCGTGAAACCCTTGTTCACCCCGCCGGCGATCGCGAAATTCCCATGAATGCGCTTCCCCGACAGAACCCGGATGACCTCCTGGCCATATTTGCGAAGCTTCA
>JANOLT010000324.1:0-2554 GCA_031419915.1 Holophagaceae bacterium | reverse complement strand
CAAGTGATCATGAACCTTGTCGGCAATGCCATCAAGTTCACCGAAGAGGGTGAAGTGACCCTGTTCACAGCCCGCGAAGGTGGAATCCTGAAGATCGGCATCCGTGATACAGGTATCGGCATGAACGAAAGCGAGATGGGGCGGCTCTTCCAACCCTTTCAGCAAGTGGATGGGAGCATCACCCGCCGCTTTGGAGGAACGGGCCTGGGCCTTGCCATCAGCCAGAAGTTCATGGGTCTCATGAATGGGCATATCCGCGCCGAAAGCGTGAAAGGCAAGGGCAGCACCTTCATCATCGAGATGCCTTTAGTGGCCGTTGCAAAATGAGTCCGAAGCTGAAGATCCTGTGCATCGAAGACAACCCGGTCAATTGGCGGCTGGTGCAGCGCCTGCTCGGCCAGGCGGGCTATGACATGCATTGGGCTGAGGAAGGCATACAGGGCTATCAGATGGCAGTGGAGCTGAAGCCGGCCCTGGTTTTACTGGACATCAACTTGCCGGGTTTGTCGGGTTTCGAAGTGGCCACCAAGTTGCGGCAGAACGCAGACCTTAACGGCATCCCCATCATCGCCCTGACCGCGAAAACCATGAAGATAGACCGCGAAACGGCGCTGGTGTCAGGCTGCGATGGTTACATTTCCAAACCCATTGATCCCTTTCAATTCACCGCTCAGGTGGAGGCCTACCTGGGAGGCCAGCGGGATAAGGTTGAGCCAGGGCGGGAAGGCGTGGTGCTGCGCCAGTTCAGTCAGCAGATCGTGGAACATCTTGAGACGCGCCTAAAAGAAGCCCAGGACTCCAATCGAAAACTTCAGGAAGCTCAAGAAGCCCTGGAGATCCGCAATCGCAACCTGTCGCGGCTGCTGGCCCTCAGCCAGAGCATCGTCGCAGAGCCTGACCCGCGGTCCCTGCTCGCGCGAATCCTGGGAAGAGCCCAGGAGGATCTGGGCTTAAGGATGCTCCATGCATTTCGCGTTCAAGCGGACGGGGGCTATTTCGAGGGACTGCGGTGGACGGAAGGCGGATCGGAAATGACCCCTCCCGTGCGTGGTGACCATGTCCTGCCAGTGCGGCTGAAGAGTGTCATGAACGAAGGCCCCATTTTTGGCGCTCATTTGTTGCAGTCCCCCTACTGGGATCCAGGAATGGCATTGGGGCTCTGGAACCAACCTTCCCAGTCCTTGCTGTTGCCCATGCCACATCGACAGGTCGAAGGCGAATTGTGGGGATTCTGGGCCTTGAGCCGCGAGGCGGATCGCCCTTTCCTGCCCTTCGAAGTGGAACTCATCGCGTTGATCGGCGGATTGGCCCAGGTGAGTCTCCAGAACGCGGAGCTGATCTTCAGTCTGAGCGAGAGTTCACGTGCCCTGGCCTCCAGTTACGAAATCGTGGAGTCCGCCTACATGGAGGTTCATCAGGCTCAGGCGGCCCTCAGCTTGCGCGAACGGCAGGCCCTTCTGGGAGACCTGTTCCAGAAGATGACCAAGCGCCTGCAGGCGCCTGTGTCCACACTCCAGGTGCAAAGTTCAGCCCTGGATCAAATGGAGCAAGGAAGCGGCGAATGGAAACATTCCGTGGCCCAGATCAGACATTCGGTCGATCAGATAGCGAGCCTGGTGAAGGCCCTCACCCGTCGTGTGGGCAAGCAGGAGCATGCCCTCCCCGAGTGGCTCCGTTTGGACGACCTGCTGATCCAGGAATTGGAGTTGATGTCCATCGAGGGCCACCTTGGGGATCGTGGCTTAAGACTTGAGATTGGGGCTCCAGAGGCAAAGGTCTTGGGCATCTATGGAGATTTCTCTGAGACAGTCGCCCAGATGGTGCGACATGCCCTGGATGGTCCCACGCCATCGCCTTTCTTGTTGGTGCGAACCACGGTGGTCGAGGGACGGTACCACCTGGAGATGGAAGATGAGGGTGGCCCCATTCCTTCTGAAAGCCTGAGCCACGCCTTTGAGCCCTTCTCGGGTTTGCGGGGGGAACTCAGTGAAGACTTGGTTCTGGGTGTGCGAAAGCCAGGCCCAGGCCTGCCCGCGTGCATCCAACTCATGTCCTCCTACCAGGCCACCATGGAATTAAGGAACAAGGGCGAGGGCACCTATTTGGATCTTTCGCTTCACTTGGATTCAGAGGCTGTATGAAGAGAATCCTCTGGGAGATGGGTATTCCTCTAGCACTCGTGTCGCAAGTGTTGGCGCAGGCTCAACAAGCTCCCACTCCAGGACTCGCCGCGCCCATCCTGCAACCCGGAGAGGGTTTCGCATGGGGCTCTGCGGATGGGACGTTCAAGGGTTTCGGGGAAGATGCAAAAGAAGCTCCCATGGGCAGCTTGGCAGAGCTGCTTTGGCTGCGGCTCGAGGGCGAAGAATGGGCATCCAGGGTGGTCAGCTTCAAGTGCAAGGGTGAGCTGAACCGCATCCACTGTTCGAACCCCAAGGGTCACGGGAAGGTGGATCTGGCCAAGGCCACGACAGAGAGCTGCAATCTGGCCTTCCTGGTGTGGAGCATGGAATCCGCAGAGCGATGGAAGAAAGACTATGGCGAAGAAGTCGCG
>JANOLT010000323.1:0-1747 GCA_031419915.1 Holophagaceae bacterium | reverse complement strand
TCTCCGCGGCGATGCCCTCCGCATCCAGCGATGAGAGGGCCCCTAGTGGCAGCAACAGCTCCCCCCACAGGAAACCCGGCACCACCTCGTCCGACGCGCCCAGCAGGGCCGTGTCCCCGTAGGGCACGTGGCCGAAGTCCGGCAGGGACCAGGCCTTCCCCTCATCGGGCACCCAGCCGAGGGCACCATGGCGCCAGAGATCACCAGCCATCCCGGTAGGCATGCTGGGACCGTGGATCCAGCCCCGGAAAATGCCTTTGTTGAAATGCCCGGCGGCCGCCTCGCGCAGGTGTAGGGAAAGGCCCGGCAGGGTGCTCAGGGCCTCGAAGAATCCCGTGCGGGAATCGCCCCCCAACACCCGCAGCCAGGAGGGTTCCGCATCCCACACGAGCGCAAGTCCACCGGGCAGCAGCGAGGTCATCTCGTTGAGAGCCCGCAAGGCCATCCATGGAGATAGAGGCGGCGTGGGAGCCACGCACTCCAGAACCCGCGTGCCCGTCCATCCCGCGAAAGGCGTGTCGATGGCGCAGCGGATGAAATGACCCTTGCCTTCTGTTAATCGCAAAGGGCCTCCGGCGCAAATACCGGGCGGCCTGCACCGCCCGGGGCGAAGGCTTGGTCCCAGCGATTCCTTATGCGAAGCGCTGATTCTTCGGCGGCGGCTATTTCCGAGCAGCCCAATAGTCGGAGTCCCAACCACGTGGCGGCCAAGGTACAGCCGGTACCTCGCCGTTGGCCTGGGAGACGGGGCGATGAAGGCAAGGCGGTGATGCCATCCGGAGTGATCCAGAGATCCTGGATTTCTGGGCCAGGGGCATGACCACCCTTGAGCCACACGGCGCGAGCACCACGCTCCAGCCAAGGGCGGGCCAGGAGATCGGCCTCGGCGGTCTGGATTTGATCAGGAGGAAGGCCTGCGGCCGCGGCAGACTCGCCCCGATTGGGGCTTACCACCCATCCACCATCTTTGAGAAGAACATCGCTCATGCGGCGCAGATCTGTTCCGTCGTGCAGGCCTACGCCCGCCGAGGGGGCCAGGATGGGGTCCCAGATGCGAATGGGGGGATCGAGTGCCCTTAAAGTGGCCGCAAGGCGCCGGAAAGTGGATTCATCCAGGGCAGCCATGCCCAGCTTCACACCCCATCGCCCAACGAGATGTGGCCCTAGGGTCTCGATCCGCTTCACGGGGTCCATGCTGGGGGCTTCGATACACTGGCACGCCAGGCCATTCTGCAAGGTTTCAGCTGTGCTCACGGCCATGGGATGAACGCCAAGGGCGCTGAGGGTCATCACATCCCGCAGCAGGCCTGCTCCGGCAGACGGGTCCATGCCGCCCAGACAAAGGGCGATCAAAGGCGTGGGGTTCAGGAGCGGGGGACTGGTCATGCGAGCCCTTAAGAATGACATTGCTGAAGGTGAGAGCGACAGGAATCGTGCATCCGTGGGCTTCCACAGGAGGAGTCGAACCCAATGCCGCTGGCTGAAGGGCTTTTCCTGGCCTATCCATACGCTCGATCCAATCGTAGCGGTATTTAGGGCTGACACATTGGAACGAAGCGTAGGCAGGGCCGATTTTTGATTTTCTTGGTGTGGAACAAAATTTAATGAATGTAAAACAGCAATAAATAAAAAATTCAGCCCACCGAAGTGGGCTGAACAACATCACCAAGTTTCAGGAGATAACTGCGATTGCGGGTACTACTTCTTCTTTTTACCGCCCTTGCCGTTCACGTCGTCAGCCAGCTTT
>JANOLT010000322.1:0-6146 GCA_031419915.1 Holophagaceae bacterium | reverse complement strand
AATCACTTCGCATCGGTTTGTGCTGTAGGTGATGCGGACCTGAAGCCTGAAGTCCGAAGCCTGAAGCCAATGGAATCAAGCAATCGCAAAATCCGGGTTCAACATCGACCGTGTCCGTGAATAGCGGCTTCCTTCGCGCACCTACTGCAAACCTGAGACGCCTCGTGATGCCGTCCAGAGCCGCTGAAGTTGGCCCTCCAGGTGATGGCGGTGGTGGATCTCCGTGAAGCGGAACCACTCGGCGGCGTTCATCCAGCCCAACAGGAAGTGCTTCGATCTGCGCGCGGGATCGGCGGCGGCCACCCGGGGAGTGTAGGCCTCCGCCCGCGCCACCAGGCCTTCCATGGCCCGCTGGGCCTCCTCGCGGCTTGGCGACGCAGGCTGCAGTTCCGGCGGGAACGCCACCTTGATGCGCCGGGACGCGCGGATCACGTTGGTCCCCATCACGATGAAACCCACCAAACTTTTCCGTCCTCCGGACCGGCCCTCGCTCTTTAGGCAGGCGTCCAGGTTCTTGAAACTGAAGCCGTCGGCGATGAGGGCGATGTGGCTGTAGACCTGGGCCGGGCACCAGCCCCCGCCGTGGCCTGGGCGCTCCCAGGCATCGCCTTCGAACTCGCCGATGAGCCCACGCAGGGCACCGAGGGTGGCGTGGTGACGCCGCAGATCCTTGTCCAGACTCATGTGCAGATCTCCCCGCCAAGCCAATCTTAATTTGATGCCGGCGCCAGGCCGCACGTTGCAATTCTATCCTTGGGGCTACCGAGCCCAGTCCAAGCTGTCCCGTTTTGCCATGTAGTGGGCGCCGAGGTTCAACTCGATGGCGATCTCGCAAAGCTCCAGGGCGCCATGAAAATCCCCCAACTCGCTGCGGGCCTGAATGCCCCGTTCGAAGCAGGTCATGGCTTCCAGACGGGCCCGATAACCGTGGCCCAGGTCCTCTTCCATGGCGGGGAGATTGGCCAGCACCCGTTTCACAGCTTCATCCGCCGCCTCCCAATGCTGGAGCTGGGCCTCCGCGTCCACTACCACGTCATAGGCCACCGCCTTGACCGCATTCGGCAAGCTGGTCTGCCCCTCCAACGTGCGCCGCAGGTACTTCAGCGCCGATTCCGGCCCACTGAAGGCCGCCTCCCGGTGACCTTTCAACAAGTCCTCCAGGTGGTCCTTCACGGATTTACGAGCTTGTTCGGGACGACGCGCCATGGGACCTCAATGAATCAACTATCAATGAATTGGAATTGTCGCAGGATGCATGCTTCACCGCTCCCGGGCCCAGGCTTCGCGGGCTTCCTGGGTGAAGAAGGTCCAAGCCACGATGCGGCTCTGCTTCTGTCCTTGAGCCATGGGGAGGATGCGCTGCCCCCGCACTTGCGCCTGCTTCAGTGCGCGAAGGATTGCTGGCAGGTTGGACGACTTGGACAAGAGTGTGGTGAACCAAAGGCACCGCGTGGGGATCGCGGTGCTTTCTTCGATCATACGGCGCACGAAGGCCGCTTCGCCGCCCTCGCACCACAGCTCCCCGCCCTGCCCGCCGAAATTAAGGGTGGGCGCGGTTTTCCCGGAACTGCCCCGGCCCAGGTTCGTCCATTTCCGCCGCGAGCCCGCCTGTGCTTCTTCCGGGGAAGCGTGGAAGGGTGGGTTGCACATGGAGAGATCGAAGAATTCGTCGTCCTTCAGCAAGCCCCGAAAAATCGAGGGTGGTGTCTGCTGCCTTAATTCAATGAACTTTGAAAGGCCGTTCGCATCCACGATCCACCGCGCCGCCGCCAGGGCCTTCGCATCGATGTCGGAACCGAGGAATCGCCAGCCGAAGGTTGCCTGGCCCACCAATGGATAGATGAGGTTGGCGCCCACGCCGATATCCAGCACGCGCACCCGTGCGCCCCGCGGGATCCCGCCGCCGTTGTCTCCGGCCAGCAGATCCGCCATATGGTGCAGGTAATCCGCGCGGCCGGGCACCGGCGGACACAGGAAACCGGATGGAAGGTCCCAATGGGTGATTCCGTAAACGTGTTTCAATAATGCTCGATTAAGCATCTTTACGGCGCTTGAGTCCGCATAATCAATGGAAGCATCGCCGTAAGCGTTGGGCCGCACGAAAGCCCCCAGTTCAGGGCAGCTGGCGATGAGCTGGTCGAATTCGTAGCGGTGGCGATGGGGATTGCGGGGATGCAAGCCCGGCTTGTCTGAGGCGCCCTCCAGTTGCGCTGGCGGCGCTGGCGGCTTAGGCATCATGGGGCTTGGAGGGGTGCATGGCCATTCGTCTCCGAAAGGGAGGATATCACCCGGAAGTCGGACGCCAAGAACGGGAGCGACTGGGTTCGCCCTTGACTCAGAGTTGCACGGCGCTAGTCTGGGCGTTGCCTTCCCACCCACTCCACCTCAAACTTTTCACTTGGAGAAACTCATGACTTCGATCCTGAACCTTTGGCTGCCCATTCTGCTTTCGGCAGTCTTCGTATTCATCGCCAGCAGCCTCATCCACATGGTGTTCAAGTGGCACAACTCGGAATACCTCAAGCTGTCCAACGAAGATGAAGTGCGGGCCGCCATCCGTAAGGAAAACCCGGGACCAGGCCAGTACATCCTGCCCTACTGCACGGACATGAAGGACATGGGCAGCGAAGCCATGCAGAAGAAATACGTGGAGGGTCCAATCGGGATCCTCTACCTCAAGGCCAGCGGCATACCGAAGATGGGACCCTCGCTCATCTCCTGGTTCCTGTTCACGGTGGTGGTATCCCTTTTCGCGGCCTACATCGGCTACGTGGCCCTTCCGGCGAAAACCCATTACCTGACGGTGTTCCGTGTGGTGGGGAGCGCCGCCTTCATGGCTTACGGCCTGGGCAGCATCCCTGGGGCCATCTGGATGGGCCGGCCCTGGAGCGCGGTGCTGAAGGAGGTAATGGATGCCGTCATCTTCGCCTTGCTGACCGCCGGGACATTTGGGTGGCTCTGGCCGAGGTAGTCAGGCCAATTCTATCGTTAGGCGCCACCTGATTCCTTGAGGCATTTTTCATCCGTGTAAATCCGTGTCATCCGTGGCTGAGATTGTTTTAAAATTTCCTGTTTTTTATTTTTCATCCCCGTTTATCCCCGGCTAGAAAAGCTGTTTGAGCCACGGATTTGCACGGATTCACACGGATGAAAAGCAAAGCCATCAGCGAGAGCGCCCTGCCTAGGTCCAACTTCCTCCGATACGATGTCCTTCATGAACCTGCTCTCCATCTCCGGCAGTCTCCGCTCTGATTCCTCCAACACGGCCCTGCTGCCGGCGGCCCAGAGCGAGGGCCTTCGGTGATCGAGATCTATGTGGATGGCGACGCCTGCCCGGTCAAGGAGGAGATCTTCCGGGTGGCCAAGCGCTACGGGCTGAAGGTACATCTGGTCGCCAACTCCAACCTGCGCATCCCCAGAGACCCGCTCTTTGAAATGGTGGTCGTGAGGGGCGGCCAACTCGACGTGGCCGATGACTGGATCGCCGAGCGCGTCACGGGCACCGATATCGCCATTACTTCTGACCTTCCCCTGGCCGCGCGCTGCCTCGCCAAGGGTGCACGGGTTTTGGATTCCCGAGGCAAGGTGTTCACCGATGACGCCATGGGCGACGCCCTGGCAACCCGGGAGCTCATGGCCCAACTGCGGGACATGGGCGTGGTCAGCGGGGGACCGGCGCCCTTTGAAGCCAAGGACCGCTCCCGGTTCCTGCAATCCTTCGATACCTTGATCCAGGCGCAGAAAAAGGCCTCGCGCTGAGCGCGACACGTTTCTTGTCAGCCCTTTTTGCTTCCCATGAACAGCAAGGCGAGGCCGCCCACGAGCGCCACAGCGCCCACGATCGGCGGCAGCGGAAGTGTATTCGTCTTCTCGGCGGTAATCTGGAGGATACCGATATCAACGACCTTCTCCCTGGTCGTATAGGTGATGCCCTGATACGCAAAGGCGACGATTCCGATCGCGACCAGTAGGATGCCCAGCAAGGTATTTGTTTTCAATTTGACCCCCTTTTTGTTGTCACCCTGTCTGGTTTGGTAACCTGCTGTAGGCTACCTCTGCGTCCCTGAATAATATTGAACAGCAACACGATAACATCTCGTCCCCCTCTGAGGTTGGACAGGGAATATGGAGCCGAAAATGCAAGGCTTCCGTCGGCACTTATCTGAAGGAATCCGAAGCCCTGGCATTGGGCATTGCTGGACACGTTTCTGGCGCGATACTAGACCCACATTCCTAACCCAGGAGGATCCCATGGCTGATCGGGGCAAATATCCAAGCGCGAACGAACTCGGTCGCCGCGATCTCTTCAAGCTGGGTGCCGCGGCGGCGGCGGGGCTGGTGGCCCAGCGACTGGGAGCCGCCGAATCCGTGCCGTCTGCGAGTTCCGCGCCCGCGTCCAAGACCGCACCCTGGAACCCTGTCACCACCAGAGCCATGCCCACCCGCAACCTGGGGCGCACGGGGCACCTGGTGGGGTTGTTCAGCCTCGGGGGCCAGTCGGCCATCGAGAAAGCAGACAACGAGAAGGGGGCCATCCCGATCATCGAGCGGGCCCTGGATCTGGGTGTGAACTTCCTGGATACCTCGGCGCGCTACGGTGGGGACGCCCGGTGGAGTGAGCAGTACTTCGGACAGGTCATGAAGCGGCGTCGGAAGGAGGTCTTTCTCGCCACCAAGACCCACGACCGCACCGCGGACGGTTCCCTTCGCCTTCTGGAAACCTCACTGAAGCTGCTCCAAACCGACCACGTGGACCTGTGGCAACTGCATGCCATCAGCAGCATGGACGATGTGAACAAGGTATTCGCTAAGGGCGGTGCGCTAGAGGCCTTCCAGAAGGCCCGCGATCAGAAGCTCGTGCGCTTCCTGGGCCTTAGCGGCCACACGGATCCCGACGTGCTGGCCGAGGCCATCCGGCGCTTCCCCTTCGACTGCATACTCATGGCACTCAACGCCGCGGACGCCTGGCACCTGCCCTTCAAGAAAACACTGCTGCCCCTGGCTGTGGAGAAGGAAATGGGCATTATCGGCATGAAGGTCCCCGCCCGTGGCCGCATCCTACAGAGCTTCCAGCCGCCGCCCGCCGACAAGCAGCGCGGCCCCGTGAAGGCTGACCGACCCGGCACCCTCACCATGAAGGAGGCCATGCGCTACACCCTGTCCTACCCCGTGAGCACCGTCATCATCGGCGTGGACAACATCGCGCAGCTCGAAGAGAACATCGCCATCGCCCGGGAGTTCGTGCCGTTCAATGCCAGCCAGCTCGAAGCCATGGAACAGAAGGTGAAGCCTGTCTACGGGCAGGCGTCATGGTACAAGCGGGATGCGCCGGCGAATCCGAAGTAGGCGAATTTGAACCAAGTCGTCAAACTTAGTACTCTGTGCGGTCGTGCCTCGCAAAGGAGGTTGCAGTGAAAAAGCCGGGCATCCCGCAGGATGAGCAGGCTCGACTGGAGACACTCCGATCGCTCGATGTTTTGGATAGCCCTTCAGAGGATCGCTTTGATCGTCTGACGCGGATGGCGATGCGTATGTTCGGTGTGCCAATAGCTCTTGTCAGCCTGGTTGATGAGGACCGGCTGTGGTTAAAGTCCTGTATTGGACTCGGTCTCAGCGAAGCACCACGTGATACTTCATTTTGCGGGCATGCCATTCTAGGGAGTGAAATTTTTGTTATTCACGATGCAACAAAGGACGAGCGATTTGCTGATAATCCAGCAGTTTTGAATGATCCAAATGTTCGCTTTTACGCCGGCTGCCCACTGAATGTGAAGGGCAGGAAGATAGGAACCTTGTGCATTGTTGACCGGGAGCCAAGGGACTTTAGTAAGGAAGATAGCGAACTATTGAAGGACCTGGCTGAAATGGTAGAGGTGGAACTGACGGCAGTCCAATTGGCTACGCTGGATGAACTGACCAATATATCAAACAGAAGGGGCTTGATGGCCCTTGCCGATAAAATGCTACCTTTGTGTATTCGTAAAGAGATTCCAGCAGTGTTAGCATTTTTTGATTTGAATAAGTTCAAAACTATCAATGATAAATTTTTGCACGCCGAAGGAGATAAAGCGCTCATCGCGTTTGCAGAACAGCTCGAGCGCGCATTTCGCGAGTCCGATGCCGTCGCGAGGCTCGGTGGTGATGAG
>JANOLT010000321.1:0-6339 GCA_031419915.1 Holophagaceae bacterium | reverse complement strand
CAGAGCTGGAGCCTCTATGTCGGTCCGCAACCGAATAGGCCAGTTTGTTTTGTCGCAACGACCTCCCGGAATTCCCCCATCCTCATCAAACCCATCACCGGCTGGCCAGATTCCCTGGAAGCTTTCAGGTCCACTTCGAATTCGACTACCCAGTCGTTGAGTTCATCGTTGTCCACGAGCATCTGCTGGACGACGAGCACCGTTGGGTCTTCAGCCTTGGGCTGGATGTAGGTGTGGCGGGCGTTGCGGCCTTCGGGGTCGAGGCGCGGGCCCTGGTGGGTGGTCAGGTAGCGCGCCATCAGGGCCTTCAACCGCTCGGGTGTCCAGGGATCCGCCGGGGCATTCGCGGCCTCTTCCAAGGCTTGCAGGGCATCCTCCCAGTCGTTCGAGGAAAGGCAGCGCAGGAAGGCGAAGATCCGCGTTCGGATGGCCGCGTGAAAGGCTTTGCGGTCGCGGGTGACATCCTTGGCGGCTTCCTCAGCGCCAGGCATGGCCAAGGTCTCCTCGTTCCGCTGAAAGTCGGGGTTCTGCATCTTCTCCCAGGCATCCAGCAGACTGGAATCCACTTGCCGCAGCATGGCGGCGAGGTAGGCCTCCATCTCGCGCACTTCATCGGTCTTGAGACCATCGGGCACGGTTTGGGCAAGCACTTTGAAAGTGCTGTTGATGTGCCGCAGCAGCAGGCCCTCGACGCGTTGGAGATCGTAGGTGCGCACGTAATCGCCGAAGCTGAGGTAGCTCTCGAACATCTCGCGCACGATGGACTTGGGGCGGATGTTCTCCTGTCCCACCCAAGGGTGCTTGTCCGCGAATTCGTTGAAGGTTCCGTAAATGAATTCGCGCAGGGGTTTGGGATACTCCAGCTTTTCCAGCTCCGCCATACGCTGCTCGTACTCGATGCCCGCCATCTTCATCTCGGCGACAGCCCTGCCTTTCACCCGGTCCAACTGTTTTCGCAGGATTTGATCGGGATCCTCCAGAATGCTCTCCACCAGAGTCACCAGATCCAAGGCAAAATCCGGTGCTTCAAAATCCAGCAACGGGATCGTGTCCATCAGGTAGAGCGAAAGCGTCTGGTTCATGGAAAAGTCGTCCTGCAATTCCACGTTCACGCGCAGCTTCCGGCCAATCTCGTCGGGTGGGATGAATTCCACGATGCGCCGCGCCACCAGCGCCTTGAAAAGCTGCCAGCCGCGTTTCCGGTGGGCATCTTTCTGGTGGTCCGTCTCATGGCAGTCCCTAAGGAGCTGGCGCATGGCTTGGCATCCGTCACTTTTGCGGCTGAGCACATTCAGCAGCATGGCGTGGGAGACCTGGAAGCGCGACCCCAGACGTTCGGGATGTGCAACGATCAGGCGCTTGAAGGTCTCTTCGTCCCAGTGGGCGTAGTTGCGATCCGGGGCCTGGCGCTTGACGAATTTCTTGCCAGGTTTCTGGGACAGCCTCATGTTCTCGATCACGTGCTCCGGCGCCTGGGCCACCACATAACCCACATCGTCAAAACCCTTGCGCCCAGCCCGTCCCGCGATCTGATGGAAGTCCCGGGCGCTCAGGATGCCCGTTTTTTCGCCGTTGTATTTGCAGAGCTTCGTGAAGAGCACCGTGCGGATGGGCACGTTGATTCCCACGCCCAAGGTGTCCGTGCCGCAGATGATCTTGAGCAGTCCCTTTTGCGCCAACCGCTCCACCAGAATCCGGTACTTGGGCAACAGCCCCGCATGATGCAGACCGATGCCTTGGCGCAGCCAGCGCTTCATGTCGGGTCCATACGGGCTGTTGAACTTGAAGGCATCAATTTCGGTGGCGATGGCGGACTTTTCTTCCCGGGTGCAGACGTTCAGACTGGTGAAGTCCTGGGCGCTGGCGGCGGCATCCGCTTGAGTGAAATGAACCACGTACACCGGAGCCCTTTCGCTCTCCACCAGCTTCTCCAGCGTGAAGGCCAGCGGCGTTTCGGCGTAGGTAAAGCCAAGCGGAACCGGGCGGACAGTGGATTTCACCGTCGCCGTGGGTCGCCCATTGAGGCGCGTCAGATCCCCCTCGAAAAAGCTGGTATCGCCCAGGGTCGCGCTCATCAACAGAAATCGCGTTTTCCTTAGAATCAGTAGTGGAACTTGCCAGGCGACACCCCGTTCGCGATCCGAGTAGTAATGGAATTCGTCCATCACCACATCGTGGGCAAAGGCATCCTCGCCTTCCGAAAGCGCCATGTTGGCCAGGATTTCCGCCGTGCAGCATAGGATCGGCGCGTCGCGGTTTACCGTGGCGTCGCCGGTGCTGAGGCCCACGTTTTCTGCCCCGAACTCGTGGCATAGCGCCAGCCACTTCTCGTTCACCAGTGCCTTGATCGGACAGGTATAGACCGAACGGCGACCCTGGGCCAGGCTCATGAAGTGGAGCGCCGTCGCCACCAGGGATTTGCCAGAACCCGTGGGCGTATTCAGGATGAGATTCTTGCCCTCGAATATCTCAAGGATGGCCGCCTCCTGGGCGGGATAAAGTGCAAGACCCCGGTTCTCAACGTAGTGAAGGAATGCCCCCAACAGCGCATCGCTGCTGTTGTCGCCATCCCGTGGAAGCAGATCGTGAAGTTTCAAAGACATCGCATCAGAATCCCAGCAAATCAAGCCCATTGGGAGTAGTATCCGGTATCAACTTTCTATGACGTATTCGAGATGGGGAGCCAGCCATGAAACGTGTTGATCAAGTCCTTCGGGAAAAGGGGATGGACTTCTGGTCCGTGGCACCTGGTGACACGGTCTTCAAGGCCCTGGAACTCATGGCCAAGCAGAACATCGGCGCCGTACTGGTGATGGAGGGGGATAACCTGGTCGGGATTTTTTCAGAGCGGGATTACGCACGCAAGGTAGTGCTGGAAGGGAAATCCTCCAAGGATATGCCGGTGAAGGAAATCATGACTTCGAAAGTCGTTTGCGTGAATCCAGAGCAGAGCATCGAGGAGTGCATGGCGCTCATGACCAATAAGCGCATCCGCCACCTTCCCGTGATAGAAGGTGATCGGGTAGTGGGTGTGATTTCCCTTGGCGATGTGGTGAAGACCAAGATTTCCGAGCAGGAATTCACCATCTCCCAGATGGAGCACTACATCACCGGTTCGCATTGAGTGGCTGAGGGGCTGAGGGGCTGTGGGCCAAAGATTTTCGATTGGCGATTTTCGATTGACGATTGCTTCAGAACCGCAAGACCCAGTGGACTCAGGACTCTCTCGTTTAATTTGCAAAAATTCTGGCACCGCGAATGACGCGAAAAAGCGCCAATGGGAATCGGATTGGCCTAAGGCTTCATGCCGAGTTGCATTCAAAAGATTGGGAACCATAGGTTTCGCAGATTCCACAGATTCTTCATGTGCCAGCTTCGCGGGCTTCCAGCCCGCGGGCGCTACGCGCCCCTGCGAAGCGATTTCGGGTTCAAGTGAAGGCTGATGGAGCTTGGTTTTTCTTGGCGTTCTTGGCGTCTTGGCGGTGAATTCATCTTTTTGAATGCAACTCCGTATCAGGCCTATCAATAGGTAGTTGGTGTCCCCATTCGCGTAGTTTCGCGCCTTTAGCGGTTACATTTTCCCCAAAACCCGGGACTCGGACTTCAATGCCCGTTATCACCTGCTAGTTGCTTGGCCAGTTCGCCCACAACGGCTTTGGCGTCGCCGAAGAGCATGAAGGTCTTATCCAGGAAGTAGAGTTCGTTGTCAATGCCCGCAAAGCCTGGGTTCTTGGATCGCTTGATGGCATAAACGGTCTTGGCCCTGTCTGCGTCAATGATCGGCATGCCAAAGATCGGGCTGTTTTTGTCGGAGCGGGCGGCGGGGTTGACCACGTCATTGGCTCCGATGATGAGCGCGACGTCAGCCTGGGGCATGTCCCCGTTGATCACGTCCATCTCCACAAGGTCATCGTAAGGAATCTCGGCTTCGGCCAGGAGCACGTTCATGTGCCCTGGCATGCGGCCAGCGACCGGATGGATCGCAAATTTCACAGTGACACCGCGCTTCTTCAGCAGGTCGTATAGCTCGCGAACCTTGTGTTGGGCCTGGGCCACCGCCAGGCCGTAGCCGGGAACGATGACCACGAGATTGGCCTGGCCCAGAACCTGCGCGGCGCTCTCGGTGGTGTCGCTTTTGTAGGCCTTCGATTCTCCCGCCGCGCTGGTCTGCGGGGCTTGACCGAAAGCGCCGAACAGGACATTCGCGAAGGAGCGGTTCATGGCCTTGCACATGATGATCGAAAGGATCAATCCAGAACTTCCATCAAGCGCGCCCGCAATGATCAGCAGCTTGTTGTTGAGCACGAAGCCCATGGCGACCGCGGAAAGACCCGCATAGGCGTTCAGGATCGAAATGACCGTCGGCATGTCCGCGCCGCCGATGGGGAGAATCATGAGAACGCCGAAGGCCAAGGATAAAAGGATGATGCCAATGAAAGCGTAGGGCGCCCAGGTCGCCAGCGGGTTCATGACCAGCGCTAGACCTAACCCGATGGCCACGATCAACAGGCCGATGTTGCCCACGTTTTGTAGCGGATAGGTCACGGGCCGTTGGGGGATCCACTTCACTTCCTGCAGCTTTCCGGCGGCCATCAGCGATCCCGTGAAAGTCAGGTAGCCAAGCAGGATCTCTGCGACCAGAGCCACCATGATGAAGGGTGAAAGTGCCGGCGCGTTCCCTTGACCAAAATAGAGAAAATATTTCGCGGTGCCCACGAGACCCGCCGCCAATCCGCCGAAAGCATGGGAAAGCGCGGTCCGTTGCGGAACCGCGGTCAACGGGACCTGGGCGAGCGGATACCCAATGGCGGAGCCTAACGCGAAGGCGCCAAGAATCCACCAGTAGTGCGTTCCCCCCGTGGCGGCGACACCCGCCAAGGTACCCGCGACCGCCAGGAGCATGGCCGCCACGCCGGAGAACACCCCTTTGCGGGCAGTGGCGGGGTCACTCATCCACTTGAGGGACATGATGAACAGGGCCGTCGAGATGAGATAAAGAACCTGGACGAGATTTTCGGCGTTCATTTACCGGCCCCGCCCTGCTTCTTGAACATCTTCAACATGCGATCCGTGATGAGGAAGCCGCTTACGATATTGGTCGTCGAGCAGATGATGGCGACCAGGCCCAGGGCCACGATGTAGGGCGGATAGTCCTTCCCCGCCGAAACGATGATGGCGCCCACAACGGCGATGGCGGAAATGGCATTGGTCAGGCTCATAAGCGGCGTGTGCAGCAGGCGGGACACCCGCTGGATGACCATGACTCCGATGAAGCTGGCCAGCATGAACACGAAAAGGGCGCCCATGAAATCAAGCTGGCCGTGTCCTGCCGACGCATGACTCGCGTCTGTCTGAACGGTGGCTGTCGCGTTGTCAGAAAGGTGCATAAGGTCGGTTCTCCTTTCCAAATGAGTCAGGTATTGAGCGAATCGAGGGCCTGCAGCGCTTTTAGAGTAGGTCCGTGCATGACCTCACCATCGTGGGTCACAACGCTGGCTTTCAGGATGTCGTCGTTCCAATCCAGGTCGAACCGATTCTCATCTTTCTTCCAGAAAGCCATCATGAAGTTCAGCAGGTTGCGGGAAAACATCATGCTGGCGTGGTGCGGAAGGCTGGACGGCAAGTTCGTCGGCGCGATGATCTTGACGCCACCCACCTCGACAGTCCCGCCGATCTTGGACAGCGTGCAGTTGCCTCCGCCATCGGCGCCGAGGTCAACAATCACGGATCCAGGCTTCATGGATTTCACGATGGCCTCGTCCAGAAGCTTCGGTGCCACAACGCCGCCGATGAGCGCTGTGGTGATCACCACGTTCACTTGCGCGCAATGATCGGCGAGCATCTTGGCCTGGCGGGCCTTGTCCTCGGCCGACAACTCCGCCGCGTATCCGCCGACCGCTTGGGTGTTCTGCTGCAGTTCGATGCCAATGTATTTGCCACCCACGGACTCGATCTGCTCTTTAACTTCCGGGCGCACATCCGTGGCGCTGACGCTAGCGCCCAACCGCTTGGCCGTGGCAATGGCCTGAAGCCCCGCAACGCCTGCTCCGATGACAAAGACCTTGGCTGAAAGCGTGGTCCCGGCAGCAGTCATGAACATCGGAAAATAGTTCGGCAGTTCCACTGCGCCCAGCAGCACGCCCTTGTAACCCACGATATTCCCCTGGCTCGAAAGGGTGTCCATGGCCTGGGCGCGGGTCGTGCGGGGGATGCAGTCGGTTGAAAAGGCCGTGATCTTCCGCTCGGTCATTTTCGTCACCGCATCGAGATTCCGTGTAGGAAAGATCGAAGCCAGCAGCATGGACCCGGGCTTCATCATTTCAGCCTCGTGTCTGCCAT
>JANOLT010000320.1:0-7887 GCA_031419915.1 Holophagaceae bacterium | reverse complement strand
GATATGATCATTTCGGTCGGCTACCGGGTGAAAAGTGTCGTGGCCACCCGCTTTCGGATATGGGCCACCCAGCGGCTGCGGGAATACATCGTCAAAGGATTCGTCCTCGACGATGAGCGCCTGAAAAATCCTGACCAACCTTTCGACTATTTTGAAGAGCTGACACGCCGGATTCAGGACATCCGCACCTCAGAGCGGCGGTTCTACCAGAAAATCACGGACATCTATGCCACCAGCCTTGATTACGACCCCACGCAGGAAATCAGCATTGGTTTCTTCAAAACAGTTCAGAACAAGGTGCACTGGGCGATTACCGGACAAACCGCTGCGGAGATTGTCCACGACCGGGTGAACGCCACCCAACCCAACCTGGGGCTGACGAACTGGCGGGGCGCGGTGATTCGCAAGCAGGATGTGTCCATCGCCAAAAACTACCTCTCCGAGCCGGAGCTGGCGGCGCTCAACAACCTTGTGGAGCAATACCTCGTGTTTGCCGAAGGCCAGGCCATGCGCCGCCTGCCGATGCACATGGCGGATTGGGTCAAGAAGCTGAATGGCTTCCTCACGCTCAACGAGCGCGACATTCTCACCCATGCCGGGCGCATCTCCCACGAAATCGCGCAGGCCAAAGCCGAGTTGGAATACGACAAGTTCAGGGCGCTGACTGACGCAGCTACTCGCCCGGTGGACACCGACTTTGAGCGGGCGGCGCTTGCGCTGACAAAACGGCTCCCCAAGAAAACCCTTCGCCGGAAGAAGCCATGAACGAAGCCGAAACCCGCACCGAGCATATCGATCCCGCCCTCCACCTTTGGAAGACCACGATCCACCCTCTCCAACTCCATGTCCTTCTCCCCCTCGAAGGGGGGCCAGTTTTCGTGTCGCAAGTGGTTCAGTTTCTGATGTCGCCTGACAAACGCTCCAATGCTCACTATTCACTTCACTACACAGCCATTAAAAAACCACCCACAGGCCCGACTATCAGGCGCCGTGGGTGGTTTTGCATTTAATCCCGGCTTAATTCGTGACCGCGAAGGCCACTTTGTCGTCTCTTACGCGATCCAGATCCAGAATTTTGATGGTGGCACTGGAACGATCGGTGGAGTAGGAGATGGAGTAGTGCTGGTCCTTGATGAGCGAGCCGGGCACCACGTTGATCTTCCCGATCTTGGCAATGCCCAAGTCCGCGGCCTTGATGAGCACAATGGGCTCAGCAGGTCCATCCAGTATCAAATCCTTGTCAAAGCGTACGGACTTAGCGTTGGGCCCCATGCGGTTCTTGGAGAAGAAGGGGATGACCACCACGCCATCCTTCTCGAGCTTGGCCCGCTCACCCACGATGTAGTGCATGGAATTGAGCTTGGCCTTCTGCTTTTCGCTGAGCGTGTTCAGCGAGGCCACCTGATCCATCAGGCCCGTCTTTTCCTGGCGCAGGGCCGTGATATCAGCTTCCACGCGCTGCTTCTCGATGTTCAGGCTGTCCACCTGTTTGGCGAGATCCTGGCCCTTCTTGATGGCTTCATCGCGCTCGCCTTCGGTTTGCACCTTGGCTTGTTTGATGGATTCGGTGGGCGAGAGGGGGGCGCGGCCCTGGCTCACGCTCGTGCCGTACTTGCCGTTGACGTAAAAGTGATAGACCTCCCAGCCCGGCTCAAGCTTTTCAAGAATGTTGGTTTTGGCGATCAGATCCTTGGCCTTGTCCTCGCTTATGCCACGGCGACGTAAAAAGGTCATGGCCATGGCGTAGTGGTTGTCCCCTTCTTTGGCCAGCACGGGCTTGGGCAGCAGGGCGCGAAGGCCGTTGATCTTTTTGTTGAGTTCGCCAATCTCCTTGTCCTTGTCCAGGATGGCCTGGAGAAGAGCGCCAGTGCCGGTGCTCTTCTCGGCCTTGAGGCGGGCTTCCAGCAGGGCCTTCTGGTCTGGCGTCAGCTGCATGGTTTCGGGATTGGTTACATCCTTGAGGCCAGCCTGGGCCAGCTGTTGTTCCTGCTTCTGACCCGCCTGCTGGACCTGCGACTGAGTGGCCTGGGCCTGTTCGGCTTTCTGCGCCATGTCCTTCACTTGCGTGTCCTGCTTTCCGCAGGCCAAGATCAGCGCGAGCGCTGCGGCTGCGAGGATCGTTCGGATTCTGGGATTGAGCGTATTGGGTTTCATGAAATCTCCAAAAATGAGAAAGGGACAGCTTGATTACTTCCAATCATGTTCATTGTCCTACAGCGCTTCAAAAACTAAGCAAAAAGCCTATCCATGATCTTCTCAGTGGGCTAAATGCCTGGATGAACGGCAGTCGCTCCCTCCTGGTACAAGGCCATGACAAGTCCTGGGCGCCACCGTCAGATCAGGGCTGAACGGTCACCACTTTTTTAGGGGCCGTTACGAAATAACCAGTGCTTTTCTGGTTAGTTCGTTACGGCCCCTCCAGCTATCGGGCGCAGGGCGCCCTCCTGCTCACTACGTTCGCAGAGTTGGAGCCTCTATGCCGGTCCGTCATAGAAATGACAAATGTTATTTTGCTCCAACGGCTTACTTCAACCCGAAGTAAACCCGGCTTCCGCCTTCTTTCTTGGCTCGTTCTCCGCCTTCCATTTCGAACACACGATGGGCCTCCACTTTGCCGCCTTCGAGCAAGGCCTTGACCATGGCCTTGGTGCGGCGATCGGCGAGCTCGTGCAATTCGTTGGCGTTCACGGTGAGGGTTCCCAGGAGGCGCTGCTCCATCTCCGCAGGGGGCGGGGGGGGTGTCTTCGGTTTTCCTGCGACCTCCTTCGGGGGCGGGAAGGCCGCATCGAAAACAACGGCCAGCCACTGTGGGCGCTCCTCGGGGAGAATCGTTACCGTTTCTGGATCCAACGCGGGATTCTTGGCCTGCAGGCTCTTCACCATGGCGTTTCGGATTACCCGCTCCAAGGCCAATTTCTTCAGGGCCATACCGTCCGCATTGGGATCGGCGGTGCCTTCCACTTCCAGGCTCAGATCCGGTCGTTCGATCAGGGCCTTGGCGAGCACTTCGGCTCTCTTCCGGGCGCTGGTATCGGGTTCCCAGGCACCGGGAACATAGGCCACGAAACTCAAATCCTCGCCGCCGCCCCCGAAGAGGTTTCCGATCAAAGTGAAAGGCGAGGTCGCAATCTTGCCGAGGACATTCAGAAGTGCATTCCAGACAATCTGTCCGTAGTGGAACGCGGGATCATCCAGATTCCCATCCACTGGGAGTTCGAGGGCGATGAGTCCCTTGCGGTCCCGGAGGAGCGCCAGCGCCAGATTGATCGGAAGCTGGGTAGCGTCGGGGCTTTCGGTTTTGTCGCCGAGGAAGAACTGGTCCATCTTCGTGGCTACCAGCGCCTTGAGTTTGCGCTGCTCGATTTTGATGTGGGCGTCCAGGTCGAGCTTGCCTTTGCGTACGGTATAGCCCAGGAATTTCCCTGTGTAGGGGCTGAAGTCGGAGAGGTCGGCCCCTTGGATGCGCACGGTCACATCAGTATCCTGATCGCGGCGCAAGGGCATGGAGTAGCCATGGATAGATAGGGGAGCCAAGGCACCGACCTTCCCCTTCAGGTCCAGGGTGGAACCCCCCTCCGGTTCGGTGGAGAGGCCCGTGTTGGTGCCCTCCAGGTCGGTGATGAACAAGGCGGCGTTGGGTTCCAGGCTGCGATCAATGAAACTCAGCCGGCCCCCTTGCATGCTCAGCTTGGCGATGGCGACCTTGTAGGCTTCGCTGGGGGTGGATGGCACGACGGACCCCAGTACGGCGCCAGCCTGGGAAACCGCCGGTGGAGCCTGGGTCTTGAGGGCACGGGCCACGTTGCTGCTGCCATCCTTCGAAATCACCAGGCGATGCTCGGACTCAACGAGGTCCATGCTCTGGATGCTCAGGGATCTTGGATTGGTGCGCAGGTCCAGGCTCGTGAGACGCAGATCCTTGTAACGTAAAAAGGGTTCCTGCTGGGCGCGGTCCATGGCCTCGAATTGCTCCAAGTGCACATTGCCCTTGAAGGCCACAAAGTCGGAAGGTCGGCCTTCGGCGGCCACGCGCAATCGCCCTGCCAACGAGATGCGACCGTGGTTCACGCGCACATCGAGTGCAGGATCCAGGTAGGGATCGAATCCGGCGAGTTCGAGGCCAGCGAGTTTTATGGTCAGATCCGCAGTGGCTCTGAGGGGTGCGACCGTGCCATCGGCTTCGATCCGGGCGCGACCGTCCAACGTGAGGGAGGCCGTGAGCTTGGCCGAGGCCCCGGGATCGAGTGTGAAGTCCCGGAGCGTGATGTTGATATTTTCGGCCAGGGTCTTCACCGGCCGCACGGTGCTCTGGTCCAGAAAGGCAACCCGGAAGTCCCGTAGCCCGAGTTCCTTGAGCCGGAGATGGAAGGGTTTCTCGGCCTCCTTGGGCTTGGGGTGGGGTTTTGGGGTGAGCAGCTTCACCAGGCTGAGTTCTCCGTTGGGGAGGCGGACCACATCCAGGCTTCCATTTCGGGCGACCAGGGAGCCGATCTCCACGCGTTGGGTGATCAGGTCGGCCTGCAGGCCGCGGAGTTCCAGTGCGGGCAATTCCACGACATTCTGGACCTCCCCGATCTCCGCAAGCTTCAGGTTCTGGACTTCCAGCGAGCCGTCCTGCAATTGCAAAACATGAACCCCCGCAGACCACTGGAAGGTGTAGGACGCTTTCATGGAGGCGAGGCCATCTTTCAGGTCGAAGGCCACTTGGTCCTTGTAATAGGGCTGATACTTCGACAGGACGAGCCTCTCGATGGCGAGCGTGCCCTGGGACTTGAGGGGCTCAGTGGAGAAGACTCCGGTCCAGGAGAAGGTCTCGCCGGATTCAGTGCGTCCCGAAAAGGCATAGGGGTTTCGGCTGTTCCGTTTCGTCTGAAAGTTCGAGAGTTCCACGGTGACGGGGCCAAGAGTGGTGGAAAAAGGTTCACTAAGGCTCCGGTCCAGGAGGGTTGCCTTGGCGCCCCGGATGGCGAGATAGCCGATGGCAATTTCCCAAGGCGTTTCGTCCGTCTTCACTTTTGCGGATTGTTCCTTTTCCAGTCGCTCGAGGATGTCGGAGAAGTTGAGCCCCCCCTCCTTCTTGACGATGATGCGGCCGAAAGGGCGCACGAGTTCGATGGATTGGAAGGAGATGGTGTGGGTGAAGAGGGTTGAAAGACTTAGGTTCACGTAGAGTCGCTCGCAACCCAGGAAGGCCTCTCCACCCCGATCCCGAACCTGGAAATCCTCCAGGGTGGCGGAAAACGTGAAGGGGTTGGTGCGGACCTTTCCCAACGTGACTTCGCGACCCAAAGTCTGAGCGAGCTTCAGGGGTAGCTTGGATTTAATGACCCTAGGCACGACGAAGAATCCCAGGATTGTGTAGAGCAGAAGCAGGGAAGCCAGGGACAGGAGCAGGCGGCGGCCCCAGCGGGGGATCATGGGGAGGATGGCTGAAATTTTCATGCCCACAGGATAAACCCAAGGGGCTGTGAATATTTTATTTCGGGACGACATTTTGTTTATCCACCATGATCCCGAGACCCGGACTACCCATATCGGGCGTGTCGGTTAGTCGGTGGACCCCTTAGTATTAAAGCAGGAGATCCGATGTCCAAAATCGTACGCATCGCCAATGGCCAGGGATTCTGGGGTGACAGCATAGATGCGCCGGTCAGGCTCGTTGAGTACGGAAAGATTGACTACCTGACCCTGGACTATCTGGCCGAAGTCACGCTTTCCATCATGCAGAAACAGAAGCGCAAGAACCCCAGCCTTGGCTACGCGACGGATTTCGTGGACCTGATGGGGCGCACGCTGCCGATGATCAAGCAGAAGGGCATTCGCGTTATCGCCAATGCGGGCGGTGTGAATCCCGAAGCCTGCCGCGCGGCCATCATGGAAGTGGCGAAAAAGCTTGGCGTCACGGGCCTCAAAATCGCCACCGTGACCGGCGACGACATACTAGGAAGGCTGGACGAATTCAAAGCGAAGGGCCTGAAGCTCGCCAATATGGACACCGGCGAAGGGCTCTTTGAAGCAGAACGCGACATCATCAGCGCCAATGTCTACTTGCAGACCCAAGGCATGGTGGACGCCCTGGCCACCGGCGCGGACATCGTACTGACGGGCCGCTGCACAGATCCGGGCCTGACGCTGGCTCCGCTGATCCATGAATTCGGATGGGCCGCGGACGATTGGGATCGCCTTGCCGCGGGCACCATCGCGGGGCATATCCTGGAATGCGGCGCCCAGGCCACCGGGGGGAATTTCACGCGGTGGTGGGAAGTCCCGGATCTCTGGAAAGTGGGTTATCCCATTGCCGAAGTGAGCGAGGATGGCACCTTTGTTGTGACGAAGCCCGAAGGCAGCGGCGGCATGGTCACGGTGGACACCGTGAGTGAACAACTGGTTTATGAAATGGGCGATCCCAAGGCTTACCTCACGCCGGATGTCGTGGCGGATTTTACGTCCATCCAGCTTCGTCAAGCAGGCCCTGATCGTGTGGCTGTGAGCGGCATCAAGGGTGGTCCCCGCACTCCTTTCCTGAAGGTGAGCGGCGCCTATTTGAAGGGCTACAAGGCCACGGGCCAGCTGACCCTTTGCGGGCCGAAAGCCCTGGAAAAGGCAAAACTTTGCGCCGACATCGTCTGGAAGCGGCTGGAGGCCGCGGGCTGCGTGTATGAACATACGGACGCCGAATATCTCGGTAGCTCCACCGTTCATAAAGGCATCGCCTTCGAACCCACCGAGCCTGCGGAAATCGTCCTGCGACTCAGTGTGAAGGACCGCGACAAAAAGAAAGTCGAGCGCTTTGGCCGTGAGCTGGCGCCCCTGGTCACCGCTGGACCTGCGGGTGTCACAGGGTTCGCCGGAGGTCGCCCCAAGGCCGCGGAAATCGTGGCCTACTGGCCCGCCTTGATCCCCCGGGAAGAGATCACGTGGAAGGTGAGCGCAGAGGAGGTTTAGATAAGGCCGACTGCTCGCCGATGATGCCGCCCCTTTCGGCCATCAATTCCGCTACCAGCTCCGGCACCCGCTGGGTGGCTGCGCCTTGGCGCTGCTCCTTGAATTGCGAGCCCATCGCGGAAAGTTCAAGATTGATCTCAAGGGTGCGCGCTGCTGGCGGCACAGCGTTCACGAAGCCCGCCGCGGGATAGACCGTTCCCGAAGTGCCGATGGCAATGAAGAGATCGCAACCTTCCAGCGCCGCGAAAATCTTGTCCATCTCCAGGGGCATCTCCCCGAACCAGACGATATGCGGCCGCAGTTGCCCCCGCTGGTCGCACTGAGGGTGAGGGCAGCGGCTTTCGGGACGGATGTCCTCCGCCCAGGGGGAGGTGGCTCCGCAGGCCAGGCAGCGGGCTTTGAGAAGTTCGCCATGCATTGCTACGAGATTCCGGGAGCCCGCCCGGGCGTGGAGGTCATCCACGTTCTGGGTGACCAGGAGCAAGGGCCCGGACCAGCGGCTTTCCAGCTCCACCAGGGCACGGTGCGCCGCGTTGGGCGACACCTCGCCAAGCCTGCGCCGGCGTTCGTTGTAGAAGCGCTGCACCAATGCGGAGTTGCGCGCGAAGGCCTCGGGCGTGGCCACATCCTCCACCCGATGCTGCTCCCACAGCCCGCCGTTGTCCCGGAAGGTGGGTAGACCGCTTTCGGCGGAGATGCCTGCCCCGGTAAGGATGACGATGGAGGTTGCGGAATCGGGCCCCATGGGGTCTCCGTCAGGATGACGCCTCCATTAAACCCGGATTTTGCGATTGCGCGATTCCCTTGGCTTCAGGCTTCGGACTTCAGGCTTCAGGTTCGCATCACTCAGCGTACAAACCGATGCATATCGATTTTTGGCCTGAAGCCTGTAGCCTGAGGCCTGAAGCCAGTTTCATCCTACCCAAATGCAGGATCCGGGTT
>JANOLT010000319.1:0-4352 GCA_031419915.1 Holophagaceae bacterium | reverse complement strand
CAGCGCCCGCTCCACATCTTCCGCCTTCCTGGGCAGGCGTGCGCTCAGGTTCTTCGGTCCTTCCTTCGTGACCAGGATATCGTCCTCGATACGGATGCCGATGCCTTGCCACTTGGGGTCCACCCCTTCCGCGCCTTTGGGAATGTAGATGCCGGGCTCGACAGTCAGCACCATGCCAGCCTCCAGGAGCCGCCGCCCTCCCGCACGGTAGATCGGATCCTTCGGTCCGTAGTCGCCTGCATCATGCACGTCCAGGCCCAACCAGTGTCCTGTGCCGTGGATGAAGAAACGCTTCCACTCGCCGCGCTTATAAAGCTCATCCTTGTCGCCCTTCAGGATGCCAAGATCCACCAGGCCATCACTCACGATACGCGAGGTCGCATAATGGGCGGCGATATGGGGACTGCCCACCACGCAAGCTGCGATACCCGCCTCCTGAGCCTTGTAAACCAAGTCGTAAAGCGCCCGCTGCTCCGTTGAAAACTTTCCACTCAAAGGCCATGTGCGGGTGATGTCGGCGGTGTAATAGCCCACTTCCGCGCCCGCGTCCATGAGCTGCAGCTCGCCTGGATGCAGCGGTGCGTCGTTGAATGGATAGTGCAGGGTGCAGCTCTGATTCCCGGCTCCCGCGATGGTGTCGTACCCGAGAAAGCGCGCACCAAGCGCACGTACTGCGCCCTCGAAGGCTCCGGCTACCTGGCCTTCGTTGGTGGCTGTCCTGGAGGCCCGCATGGCAGCAAGATGGCCCTCGATGCTTACATCCACCGCCTTTTGGATCATGTCAATCTCGGCTGGCTGTTTGATTGAGCGCATCTCCGCGACCAGATGGCGCCCGTCCACGAGCGACTTCCGGAACAGGCCATGGTTGTTGTCCGTGCCAAGCGGCAATACGGCGTCAAGAATCTTGGTCCGGAACTCGCGGTCCAGATTGCAGACGAGCACGATTCGTTGGGCTTTCTTGATGGCCTCGACCAATTGCTCATCGGCTTTCGGAAAATCAAAGGCCTGGTCCGCGCCTTTTTTCAGTGCGCCCTCAACGCCCAGCCGCGGCCCATTCCAGGCTTCCCGCTTGGGGTCCCGGGCCATCACCAATAGCGTGTAGGGTTTGTCGCCATCGGTGGACAGCAGCGCCACGGCGCCCGGTTCCTCGACGCCCGTCAGGTAGTAGAAATCCGAATCCTGCCTGAAGGTTTGTTCGCCGTCACCATTGCGCGGTTGCTCGGGCATGGACTTGATGATCGCCAGCGTGCCTGGCCCCATGTTTCTTAGCTGCTGCATCAATCGCTCACGATTCCCCGCGAAAAAGGAAGTCGGCAGGCGAAGGCCGTGATAACCCGCGATCGGGACTTGAGCCGATAGCGAGACCACAGAGGCAAAATAAACAATCAGTACGTTGCGTCGAAACATCTAGGCCTCCAGGCTCTAATCTACACTTTTACGCCGTGACCCTTCTCGTCACGAAAATGAAACTACCGAAACCCAGGCCCACCAGAATCAAGGCCACCTGCAATCCCAGCATCTGCACCAGGGCGCTGCCTACCAGCGGGCCCACCATCATGCCAACGGCGTAGGCGATATTCAGGATCGAGAAGGCCGACGCATAACTGGTGCTTCCAGTCTTCTCCACTGCATCCGCCACTGCTGGACTCGATGGCGACATGATCAGGCTCGCGATGCTGCCCAACGCCATCATGCTGGCTACGACAAACACCGTATGACGGAAGAACACAGGTAGGGGTATGAACACCACGCTCAAGGCTAGGCCGATGATGAGCACTTTCTTGCGGCCGATGCGATCCGACAGATGCCCCATCAAGGGCGAAGTAAGGGTGTGCGTGGCCGCAGCGGCGGCGAAGCAAAGGCCGATCTGGCCGGGACCGAAACGCAACACCGCGTCAAAGTGCAGAGGCAGCGTGGACTCCAGCACCGCCCACAAGGCTGAACCCAAGGCAAGGGCGCCGCTGAACACAAGGATCACGGGGTTTTTCACCAGCACCCACGGACTGATGCGCTCGCCTCTTTCCGCTGGCGATTCTTCCAGCAGAAAGGCCCGGCCCACAGCATCGAGCGCCACCAATCCAATTCCAAGAATGAAGGGCGCCGAGGCGCCAAACCCTTCCGTGAGATAACCAGAAATGGGCGGCCCGGTGAGCACACCCAGGTTGGCGCAGGCAAAGGCGGTACCCATGGCTTTCCCGCGTTGCTCCCTGGGAAAGTGATCCGCCAGCAAAGCCATCCCGGGAATCCACGTGGCCGCGCCCGCGGCGCCTTGGAGCCCTCGCGCCAGCACCAGCAGCCAATAATTCTTGGCGAACAAAAAGAGCAGCGTGGTCGCGGCTAATGCAAACAGCCCAATGAGCATGGGCCTGCGCCGTCCCACGCGATCCGCCAGGCTCCCCAGTGGAAGCGTCACTGCCACCAATGCGATGGCGTAGCTACCAAACAGCAGGCCAATGTGCATTTGTCCCAAATTTAGCTCCCGCGCGTAAATCGGCAGGAGTGGCACCAGAAGGTAGTAAAGAAACATGTCCGTGAAAAAGGCCAAGCCCACCACGAATAGAGCAAGGGACTTGGAAGAGGGGCGTGGCATCCTTTCGATGGTAGACGACTTCAATTTTCGATTGAGGATTGACGATTGACGATTGGGGAGCCCACCCATCTGCCGAGCGTGAATCGAAAATCGAAAATCGAAAATTTGAAATATTACAAGTTTCCAACTGGAGTTCGAGACCAACAAGATTAGCGATTACTCACTGTGACCTTTTCCACCCAAATCACTTCGCAGGCTCCATCGCCGGAATCATCGCGGGTCATGGAGCTATCCCATTTCCATCCGTCTTTCCCATCTACGTGGACCAAATAGCCGTCCAGCGTCGCGATCTGGCCTTCCCGGACGCTTAGCAACCCCCGTTCCACATTCTTGGTGGCGGGGATCATGTGCATGTTGGCTGCATGGAAAGTGATCACATCCATAGGCAAGGGCAATGTACTGGCGTTCCAGTGGAACCACCTATCGCTTTGGCTCACGCTCAACTTTTCCAGCACAGCGGAATCGGACATGGGCCCCCAGCCCAAGGCAAAATCCACCGGCGATATTTCCGCGGCGCGGTCAAAGCGATAGCGTTCGGTGGAGAGCACCCGGGCCCGGATATGAAAGTTGGCAAGTGCCTTGAAGCGGTGGTCCTTGGCGGTCCAGGACGAACCTTTCGAAAGGTTCTCCTGCAAGGGTTCCTCGGCCGCCAGAACACCCGCGGAATGGCTTACGGCGCGGGAATTCCAGCTTGAGCAACCCCAGCCCACCATCAACACGGCGCCCAGAACCAGGGGCCAGCGAGCCTTCAACCAGTAAAGCCATTCCGAGTCGTTTTCGTAGGGGGCCATGTACAACCTTGGAAGCCAAGAATAACCGATTAAACCGAACGGCTGGCGGCTGTGTTCAGGCCATGCGCGACGCGCTGAAAGCTTAGAAAGCCGCCCTGGCACTGAATTGGACCACGCGGCCTTGCTGGTAATTGCCGGGCTTCTGAGCCAGGTTGTTCGTGGCGCTCAAAGGTTGGGCGTTGGTGAGATTCAAGACATCCAGGCCCAAGCGCAGATCCACGCCATGGATTTTTTTATGCCAGGCGAAGGTGATGTCGAAGCTGCGGGCCCAGGGCAGCTCACGGTTTCCGCGGGTTTCACCAGGAGCCAGGACGGTGTTCCCGGAGACCTTGGCCAGGTTCGCGTAATGGAGGCCCGATCGGATGTTGAAAGCTCCCGAAAGTTCAAGATTCAGGGGCAGCTTGGCTAGACCATAGGCCTTGAAATTGTGGCGGACATCCTCGTTAAGAGGGCCCTCGTATTTGCCCTGCCGGTAGTCTTCCGCAAGGCCCGGAATCTGCGCGAAACCCGTGTTGGAAGGCGAGCTGCTGGCCACGTTGCCAACTTCTGAATTGCCGTTCAACCGGGCATTCGTGTAACTGAAACGCATCCAGTGGCCGCCCGCAAAGGCATGTTCCGCCACAAGGTCCACACCGTTGTAATCGCGCTTCAGGCCTGGCAGGTTGCCGATGACCCGCACACCGGGCGTGAAGGCCGATAGCCCCAGATCCGATGCAGCCAGGTAGCTCCATGAAGGGTTGTAGGTGTCCACGAGATCCTTCATGGACTTGCGGGTGTAAAGAACATCCAAGGTCCAATCGCCCATGAATGCCCCAAGATTCTGGACGCGCTGGGCGCCCACCTGGATCAGGTCCGTGGAAGGGGCCTTCAAGCCTGGTTGCACGGCAAGCGTTTTGGGCACCACGACACCAGCAGAGGCATAGATCTTCCATGCGGCCTGAGAGGGCACCCATACCTGCTGCGTGGTCGAA
>JANOLT010000318.1:0-2997 GCA_031419915.1 Holophagaceae bacterium | reverse complement strand
AAGCCATTACGGTCGCGACCTTAACGGCGACCGGATGGAAGCACGCGATGGAAGGTCACTACGACTTCAATATCCCCGGGAAGCAGCCGAATCCGGAGAAGTCCTACTTCATCATCGGCACGGCGAAAACCAGAATCAACACGGCGAACATGGATTCCCGCTTCCTCCGGAACCTGCCGGTGGATGTGCGCGTGGTATTGAACTGGGATACGGACAACAGCGACATGGATCTCCACGTCATCGATCCCCGCGGCGAGGCATGTTCCTACAGCCATACGCGAACGGAGTTGGGGGGCCGCATCAGCGCCGATGTGACCGGGGGCTATGGACCCGAAGAGTTCCTGTTGAAGCGGGCCGTTCCCGGAACTTACAAAGTGCGTGCCAACTACTTTGGAACCCGCCAGCAGAGTGTCATCGGCGCCACCACCGTCGTGCTGGAACTCTACCTGCGCTACGGCAGCGGCAAAGTCGAAAACAAGTCCGTGATCCTGCGCCTCACTGGCAGCAGCCGACTCGTGGATGTGGGGGAGTTCGTGTTCGAGAAGTAGATTGGTTGTCCAAGTAAGGTTCTTAAAAATCTTGAAACCGCGAAAAACGCTAAAATTCGCGAATAAAAACGAGACCTGTTTTTCATCCCGTGTATCCCCTTCATCCTGGCTAATTATTTTTGAACGACGACCTAGCTCACTTCAGCCAACTTCAGCCGCTCCTGTTCTCTTTGAAGCCACTCTTTTTGTGCATCGCTTAGGCCCATCGCGATGGCTTTGGCGGCGGCTTCGCGGCAGCTCTGTAGCAGCTTTCGATCCCTTACAAGATCGGCAACCTGGAATTGCGGCAGGCCCGCCTGCCGGGTGCCAAAGAACTCTCCGGGGCCGCGAATATCCAAATCCTTTTGCGCGATCTTGAAGCCATCCTGGGTTTCCACCAGCACGTGAAGCCGCTCGGTTTCAACGCCCGAGATCATCATGAAGAAACTGCGATGGGCGGCGCGTCCCACGCGGCCCCGAAGCTGATGCAGTTGCGAAAGCCCAAAGCGCTCCGCGTGATCCACCACCATCACCGAAGCATTCGGCACGTCCACGCCCACCTCGATGACCGTGGTGGCCAGGAGCAACTTCGCGTCCCCCCGCACAAAGCGATTCATGCGCGCCGCCATGTCGTCGGGCTTGAGACGCCCGTGGACGACTTCCATATCGAGGCCCTGGAACCGGGCGCGGATGAGGCTTTCCATGGCCTGGATATCGCGGAGCTTCACTTTGCTTTCATCAGTTGGATCAATAGCTGGACTCACCACGAAGACCTGGCGCCCTGCCTTGATTTCCTTTTCGATCAGGTTCCAGGCCCGCTCGGCGGAGTCCGTATCCAGCAGCTTGGTGGTGATGGGCTGGCGGCCCGGCGGCAGTTCATCGAGCACCGACTGATCAAGATCGCCGAACAGAGATAGAGCCAGTGAGCGCGGGATCGGCGTGGCGCTCATCACGAGCCAATGGGGGTCGCCGCCCTTCTGCTTCAGTGCCTCGCGCTGCTTCACGCCGAAACGATGCTGCTCGTCCACCACCACCAGGCGCAGATCGTTGAATTTCACGGCCTCCTGGAATAGCGCGTGGGTGCCTACGATGTAGCGAGCTTCGCCGTTGGCGATGCGCGCCAGGGCCTCGCGTTTTTCTGCCGCCTTCATGGGGCCCAGGAGCAATTGGATGCGGTGCGCTTCATCCCCCAGCAATCGCTCGAAGGTCAAGGCATGTTGGCGGGCCAGAACTTCGGTAGGCGCCAGCAGGGCTCCCTGGCCACCCGTTTCGGCCACCATGGCCATGGAAAGAAAGGCGACCAGCGTTTTTCCGCTTCCCACATCCCCCTGCAACAGGCGATGCATGACGCGCCCAGATGTGAGATCGTCCACGATTTCCTTGAAGACCTTGCGCTGCGCGCTGGTGAGATGAAAGGGCAGGAAGGATTTCAGACGATCCCTCAAGTCCGGGGACGTGGGCACCACCAGGCCAGGGCGGCTCAATCGTCCCGCGCGACGGATTTCTACGCCCAGGGCGAAGGCGAAAAGTTCCTCCATGGCCAGGCGCTGATGGGCCGGCGTTTCCCGCAGATTCAACAGCCGTCCATCGCTTTCATCCGGTGGCTGATGCAGCAGCCGCAGCGCGGTAAGCGTATCGGGAAGGTGTTTGCAAAGCTCCGGGGGCAGCCATTCTTCGGGGGGCAGGGCGCGAAGCAGGGCTTCCTCGATCAACTTTTTTCGCACCAGGCTGCTGATGGGACCCATCTTGCGGTAGAGCGGCAGGAAGCGGCGAACCCAGATTTCGTCGGCTCCACCTTTGGCATTCTCATTGCCGGGGCGACCCATCAGTTCGATTTGTGGCCCACGCATTTCCAGGCCGTTGCGGCTGTTCAGCAGTGGCCCAAAGGCCAGTAGACGATCGCCGATTTTCAGGCTGCGCCCCAGGTAGGGCTGATTGAAAAAGACGAGTTTCAACATTCCCGTACCGTCGTTCAGCAGCACTTCGGTCAGGGTCATGTGCTGGACCCACGTCAGGCTCTGGCGTAAATCGTGGATCAGGCCCAGCACCGTGATGATCTCGCGATCCTCCAGGCCTGGTTCGAATCCGCGCATCTCAAGATCGCCAAGCCGCACGATGGATCCCCGGTCCACGTAGCGGTGGGGCAGCTGCATCAGCAGATCGCGCAATGTGTGGATGCTCGCTTCCTGCAAGGCCATCGCACGCGCAGGTCCCAGGCCGCGAAGAACCGTGACCTGGGTGCTCAAGGGCAGTGGCGCGAGGGAGGACATCGCCTTTAGCGTATCGGCTCCTTTGAAAAGCCATGAGCTTTGAGCTTTGAGCTATGAGCTTTGAGCTATGAGCTCATGGCTGTTGGCTCATAGCGTTTGGCTTCCGTGCTCGACTGGCCGCTCCTCTACCCATCCCCCCTGCCTTCGGCCTATCATTAGCCGTAATTACCCAATTCATGATTCGGAGATGCCCATGGCTA
>JANOLT010000317.1:0-2356 GCA_031419915.1 Holophagaceae bacterium | reverse complement strand
GCTTGGGCCACGCCATCCCAGATGAGCGTTGTCACACCGTCCTGGCGGAGGATCTCAACGTCGTGGGTTTCTTTGCCGATGAGGAGTGTGCGTTTCATTGGACCACCAAGGAAAAACTTAAAAGAGCACCACAAAGGCATGAAGGAACAAAAAATAAAAAAATAAAAAAATCACCACAAAGGCACAAAGGCACAAAGTTTTGAAAACAAAAATTCTTTCTTTGTGTCTTTGTGTCTTTGTGGTTCATCGGTTGCCTTTGTGGTGACTTGGTGACTGGGTGGTTCAAAGTCTGTTGAATTTTCCCCAATGCTTCCATGCATCGGACTTGCCTTCACCTGATCCGACGGGCTGGGACGCGCGCCGTTCCTCGTCGTCCAGTTCCGCAACCATGGCGGCGGCCACGGCGAATTTCAGGTTGGGGCCGACTTCCTTCTTTTTCCAGAACGGCTTATCCAGCATGCCCGTGTGCAGGTCGCCGCAGCGGAAGGGTTCGTGCTCCATGAGCACTTTGTGGAAGGCCACGTTATGGCGGATGCCGCCGATTCGGTATTCACCCAGTGCGCTGCGCATCTTATCAATGGCCTCCAGGCGTGTGGGACCCCAGGTGCTCAGTTTCGAGATCATGGGGTCGTAGAACATAGGCACGTCCGAACCCTCGTAGACGCCGCTGTCATCACGAACGCCTGGCCCCGCGGGCGTTCGCAGGAAGCTAATCTTGCCGGGACTGGGCATGAAATTCTTGTCCGGGTCTTCGGCGTAGATGCGGCACTCCATGGCCCAGCCATTGAGTTTGATTTCGCTTTGAGTGAGGGGCAGTTTCTCGCCGCGAGCCACCAGAATCTGCCACTTCACCAGGTCAAGACCCGTGATCCATTCGGTAATCGGATGCTCCACCTGCAATCGCGTGTTCATCTCCAGGAAGTAGAAATTGCGGTCCGCATCTGCCAGGAATTCCACGGTACCCGCACCCACGTACTTCACGGCCCGCGCCACTTTCAGCGCAGCCTCGCCCATGGCGGCGCGCATCTCCGGCGTGACATGGGGACTGGGGGCCTCCTCGATGACTTTCTGGTGCCGCCGCTGAATGGAGCATTCGCGTTCCCACATGTAGACGTAATTACCGTGCTGATCTCCGAAGATCTGAATCTCGATGTGCCTGGGTTGGTGAATCGCTTTTTCGATGTAGACGCTGTCATCACCAAAGGAAGAAAGCGCCTCGCCCCGGGCACGGGGCAGTCCGGTCTTCAATTCCTCAGCGTTTTTCGCCAACCGCATGCCCTTGCCACCACCGCCCATGGCGGCCTTCACCATCACAGGGAAGCCTATCTTCTCGGCTTCCACCAGCAGGTCATCATCGCTCATGGTTTCCTGGATGCCTGGCACCACGGGACATCCAGCCTGGATGGCCACGATCCGCGCCGCGGTTTTCGAGCCCATGCGAACGATGGATTCAGGCCGGGGACCAATGAAGGTGATGCCGTTCTCTTCAAATAGTTGGGCAGCCTCGGCGTTCTCACTCAGAAATCCATAGCCCGGATGGATGGCATCGGCTCCGGATTGTTTGGCAACTTCCAGGATTTTTTCGACCACCAGGTAGGACTCGCGGGCCGGAGCCGGACCAATGTGGTAGGCCTCGTCCGCCATGCGCACATGCAGGGCGCCTCGGTCGGCGTCCGAATAAACAGCCACGGTCGGGATACCCATTTCCCTGCAGGTTCGAATAACCCGGCACGCGATCTCCCCTCTGTTCGCAATTAAAACTTTGGTCACTGGCATCGTCAAACTCCGAATTTCCGGCATCATCGAAGAGATGCGAACTCCCAGAATAGCAAACGCGGGCTTGGCTTTCCTGCTTGTACTTGTCAACGGCGCCTGTGGACGCAAAGGGGACCCCATTCCGCGCCCCCGCGCCGAGCCCCAGGCCCCCGATGCGCATTGGGTGGCCTTGCGGCAATTGGATGTGAACCTCCCGGCCCGCGACGCCCGCGGCGAGTCCCTGGTGGGCCTGGAGATGCTGCGGGTCTTTTATCTGCCCATGAGCACCGTGAAGCCCACCCCCCGCGAAATTGTTTCCAAAGGCGAACTCGTGGTGGAACGCCGCCGCCCCAACCTGCCGGCCCCTGGCAAACGGATGCGCATTGACATGTCCGACCTCATCCGCCCCCAGGGCTGGATGGTGGTGGTGGCTGTCCGTGTGGGCAACGTCGCAGGGCCGCCGTCAGACACACTGGTATGGCTGGACCCGGCGCTGTGAGGTAGGGATATGGGTACTGAGTCCCAAGTCTCAAGTCCCAAGTCCCAAGTCTCAAGTCCCAAGTCCCAAATCCTGAGCACTCGTGTAAATCGTCAATCGTAA
>JANOLT010000316.1:0-2396 GCA_031419915.1 Holophagaceae bacterium | reverse complement strand
GTGATAGAGCGCGATCTGCTTGGGCGTGTTGGCCACGTGGTCGTCGCCACGGATGACGTGACTCACTTCCATGTCCGTGTCGTCCACCACGACACAGAAGTTGTACGTGGGCGTGCCGTCCGTGCGGGCGATGATCCAGTCATCAAGGCTGGTGGTGGAGAAGCGCAGTTCGCCCTTGATGAGGTCCCGCAGCACGATGTCGCCCTGCTCGATCCACGGCTCCGAGCCCAGAGGCATCTTCAATCGGATGGCAGCGGGCTGGCTGTCGTCATGGTTGGCTTCGCGGCAGCGGCGATCGTACTGGAAAATTTTTCCCGCTTTTTCTGCCGTGGCGCGGCGTTCATCCAGCTCTTCTTTGGTGCAGCGGCAGCGGTAGGCTTTGCCTTCATCGAGCAGTTTCTGGATGGCGGGCTTGTAGTGACTCTCCATGCGCTGCATCTGGCGATAGGGGCCGTGGGGGCCCACCCATTTCGCAGGGTCGCCCACCACTGGGCCTTCATCCCAAAGCAGGCCGCACCATTGCATGCCATCTTCGATGATGCGGATGTTGTCATCGGTGCTGCGTGACAGATCCGTGTCCTCCACCCGCAGGATGAAGGTTCCGCCGTGTTTTTTGGCAAAAAGCCAGCAGAACAAAGCCGTGCGTACTCCACCGATATGGAGCATGCCCGTGGGCGAGGGAGCGAAACGCGTGACGACTCGTCGGGACATGGGGGCCTCGGAGATTGATCCCTGATCTTGCCATTTGGGTGGGATGGACTTGGCTTCAGACTTCAGACTACAGGCTTCAGGCCACGAATTCCTTTGCATCGGTATGTGTTTTGGGTGATGCGAACCTGAAGCCTGAAGTCCGAGGCCCATGGGATTGCGCAATCGCAATACCTGGGTCAATAACAACAAGGGCGGGCCAAAGCCCGCCCCTTATTTACCGTGCGCTGGTGCGCAAGAAATTTGAATTATTAATTGGCGGCGGTTCCGGCCTTTTGGGCTTCGGCCATGGCGGCCTCGTACTCGGCCTGCAGGCGCTGAGCGTTGCTGATGGCGAACTTGTAGACGTACTCGAAGCGGTCGGCGCCCTTGGTGAGGCCGATGATCACTTCGAAGACGCCCTCGGCGCCCACTTCAAAGGGGCTGGCGATGACATTGAAGGTGCCTTCCTTGGCGCCTTCAGGAATCTGCACGTCGCTGTCGCGAATGATGTCCTTGCGCTCGCCGTTGGGGCTCACGACCGAAAAGCTGAACTTGAACTGGCCGTCCATGCGGGAGAATTTGCTGAAGAAGCAGACCTTGGGAAGGACGAAGGGAATTTCGGGCACCACGATGTGGTGGTCGTAAAGGCCCATGAGCGAGGTCTTGCCGCCCATTTCCTGACGAATGTCGTCACAAAGGAGAGTGAATTCGTGTTTGGGGGCTTTGATTTGAACTTCTTGCATGGACGCTCCATAAAGAGATTGGGAGGTTGATGAGGCCAACAAAAGTTGAACGCGTAGTTTATCTCCGAATCCCCCTCCTTTCTAGCTAAGGTTTTTTCATGACTCATCGACTCAGCACCCGACTTCTGAAAACCTGTTTCGCGTTTTTTCTGGTCCTGCTGCTGGGCACGGGGCTGCTAAGTGCCCAGGAGCTGAAACTCCAGGTACTTGGCACCACGGATCTGCACGGGCATGTGTTGCCCCAGGATACCTATTCCCTGCAACCAGAAAACAAGGGTTGGGCCAAACTGGCCACGCTGATCCGGCAGGCGAAATCCGAGAACCCCAACACACTGCTCATTGATAGCGGGGACACCATCGAGGGCGAGCCCGTCAATTATGTCCGGACCCAGCTGCGGCCGGATCTGATGGAACCCTCCATCGCGGTGATGAACGCCTTGGGCTATTCGGCCATGGCGCTGGGCAACCACGATTTCAACTGGGGCTTGGAGGTGCTTCGGGGAGTCGAGAAGCAAGCCAAGTTCCCGTTCCTGTCCGCCAACACAGTCACTGTCAAAGACGGTAAAGGTGCCTTCACGCCCTGGACGAAGGTGAACGTTGGCGGCGCCACAGTGATCATCGTGGGCTTCACCACGCCCGCGATCCCGAAATGGGAGGAGCCCGAAAACTACGCGGGGATGGCCTTTCAGGACATCGTGGAAAGCGCTAAGGTCCTGATTCCACACTTGCGCGAAAAAGAAAAGGCAGACGTCATCATCGTCACCATGCACTCGGGCCTGGGTACTTTGCCGGGGCAAGTAGGCGATGAAAACTGCGCGCTACGGCTGGCAGACCAGGTGCCGGGCATAGACCTGATTCTCACGGGCCACACCCACGCGCCCATTTCCAGTCAGCATAAAGGTATTCCCATCCTCCAAGCGGCGGCCCATGGCCGGGCCTTGGCGGTGGTGGATTTCACGCTTC
>JANOLT010000315.1:0-5976 GCA_031419915.1 Holophagaceae bacterium | reverse complement strand
CGAAGACCAGGATGGTATCCGTGCCAACGACTTCGGAAAGAAGCTGCTGGCGCACATTCACGCAGGTGACCACGTCCAGGTCGTAGCCCATCACCCAGGCGGGCTGGATGTGGCGGGCGGTGGGGATGAGATCAGCGATGTACATGAGTTTTCGTGAATCAGATTCGATGACCACGGCTTGCAAACCCTCGATGTGACCGGGCACCATGCGCACGGAAATGCCGGGCAGGATTTCGGCATTGCCCTCTACGGTTTCCAACAGGCCCGCGGCTTCTAGGGGTTCCCAGTTCTTGGCGAGGTAGCTGGCTTTCACGCGGAGATGCGGATGCCTGGCGTCTTCAAGATCCTTTTTTTGCACGATGTAGCGGGCGTTCGGAAAGCTCGGAACCAGTTGGCCCGCCTCGTCAAAGCGCGTGCTGCCGCCGGCGTGGTCGAAGTGCAGGTGGGTGAGGATCTGCAGGGTGATGTCGGCGGGTTTCACGCCGTGCTTGGCCAGTTCCCGATCCAGGATGCCGCGTCCCTCGTACTTGAAGCGGGCCATGAAATCGTCCGGCTCCTTGTCGCCATTGCCGTTGTCCACCAGGATCACGTGCTTCACGCCATCCACCTCGCCGCAGATCAGCAGGCAGTTGGTGGCCATGAGGATCATGTTGTCCTCGTCCGCCGGGTAGATCTTGTTCCAGACGACTTTCGGCACCGTGCCGAACATGGCGCCGCCATCCAGCCGGAAGGTGCCGCCGCTGATGATCTGAACGTCCCAGGGGCCTATCTTCATGGGTGCTCCGGGAATGATATTCTCACAAAAATGGAACCGCTAATTTCCGCGGATGAACGCGAAGAATAGTATTCCTGATTACACACGAGCCTCAGCCTGGAATCGCACCGAAGGTTCACGAACAGCAGACGAAGGCCTTTCTTCGTGCCCTTCGTGTGGCTTCGTGGCTGCATCGACTCAACGGTATTGCCGCTAACACCGCCGGACGAAAGGATTGTTCTCGGCCTCGACGCCGATGGTGGTCGCTGGGCCATGGCCGGGAATCACCAGCGCGCCCTCGTCCAATACATAGAGCTGGGATCTGATGCTTTGTTCCAGTTGTTCGAAATCGCCGCCCCAGAGATCCGTGCGGCCGATGCCACCGCAGAACAGCGTGTCGCCAGCGAGCACCACCTTGCCCTTCTCGAAGTCCCCGTGGAAACAGCAAGAACCTGGAGTATGTCCAGGTGTGTGCAGCGTGGCCATGCCCATGAATGTGTCGCCCGCGTGGAGTTCCCGCATCTCGGGCTTTTGGATGGATTTGAATCCGAATCCAGCAGTTTGCAGGTCCAGATTTTCAATCAGGAAGTCGTCCCCATCATGCAGATAGGCCGGGCATTGCCAAAGGTTCTGCAACTCCTTTGTGGCGCCCACGTGATCGAAGTGGGCGTGGGTGTGCAGGAGGGCCTCCACCCGGAATCCCGCCTTCTCCACCTGGGCGCGGATCTTGGCGCCATCGCCGCCGGGATCCACGACGATCCCAGTGCCCGCGTTCGCATCCCACAGCAGGCTGCAGTTGCAACCCAGGGGGCCGACAGGAAAGGATTCGAGTTTCAGCATGGATCTAGATTAATCCGCTTCGCACTCTTCCTGCTGATCATGATCCGGCGGGCCTTCAAACGTTAGGGGCCCGGTAGACTCAATTGGTGGCGCCCCGAACGAACCTCGACAAGAGTCCCTTTCTCCAGCGGAAACTTCCCGATCTGCCAACGCAGCCGGGCTGCTATCTGTACCGCGATGTGGAAGGGAATCTGCTCTACATCGGGAAAGCCAAGATGCTTCGGAATCGCGTGAAGTCCTACTTCACCGCGTCCCCCAAAGATGCCAAGACCCGGCGACTGGTCGCACGCATCTGGGACCTGGAATTCATCGTCTGCGAGACAGAACTGGAAGCCCTGGTCCTGGAGAACAACCTGATCAAGGAGCATCGGCCCCCCTTCAACATCCTGCTCCGCGATGACAAGAGCTATCCCTATGTGAAGCTCACCCGAGAGGCCTTTCCCAAGGTCTACGTGACTCGGAAAGTCCTCAAGGACAAGGCATTTTATTTCGGTCCTTTTTTCCCTGCGAGCACGGCCTATCGCACGGCGGAATTGGTTTACCGGTTCTTTCAGATCCGCGATTGCGACATTGACATTGATGGCAAGCGAGGCCGCGCCTGTCTGAAGTACCAGCTGCACCGCTGCACGGCGCCCTGCATCGGCGTGGTGTCGCAGGAAGCCTACGCCGAGCAAGCGAAAGAGGCGAAGCTCTTTCTGGAAGGCAAACGTGATGAGCTGAAGTCACGATTGGAAGCGGCCATGTGGAAGGCCGCGGAAGTATCGGCCTTTGAGCTGGCGGCCCGCCACCGCGACGCGCTGCAACAGCTGGATGCCTGGTTCACGCGCCAGAAGGCGGCCAGTTCCGATCAGGAGGACACGGACCTGTACGGATCGGCGGTGCTGGATGGTCGTGCCTGCGTACATCGCCTGGTCATGCGAGAAGGCCGCATGGTGAACCGTCATGAATATATTTTGGACGATATCGAGACCTTCGATGGCGTGGTGTTGGCTGCGGTATTGCAGCGGGTCTATACGGTGGAACCAGTCCCGGCAAGGATCCTGGTGGAAGTGGAACCCGAGCACGCGGATCTACTGCGGGACTGGCTGGGCAATCTGAGGGGAACAAAACCCAATATCCATATCCCGAAAAAGGGCGAAAAAGTTGACTTACTTTCCATGGCCCAAGAAAACGCCCGAATGGCCCTGGAACGCAAGTTTGAGCCCGCGCGCCTGAACGAAGCCGTGCTGGAGGGATTGCAGGCGTTTCTCGGTATCTCTCACATTCCACGCCACATGGAGTGCTTCGACATCAGCCACGGCCAGGGCCGCGAGGTAGTGGCCTCGTGCGTGGTCTTCATCGAAGGTGTCCCCGACAAGAGCCGGTATCGGCGATTCAAGATGACCAGCGAGCAGAATGACGATTTCGCCAACATGTTTGAAGCCGTCACCCGCCGCTACAAGCGCTTGAAGGAGGAAGGCCAGGAGTTCCCGAACCTGGTGCTCATTGACGGTGGCCTGGGTCAATTGCATGCCGCCGAGGCGGCCCTGAAGGAACTCGGACTTGATCACCTGGAATTGGCCAGTCTCGCGAAGAAAGAAGAACTGGTGTTCCGCCCGGGCCGGAGCGAACCCTTTCGCATTCCGAAATCTTCTCCGGTACTTCAGTTGCTCCAGCGCATCCGGGACGAGGCCCATCGTTTCGCGGTCACCTACCACCGGAATCTTCGGGCCAAACGCACCCTCCAGACGGAGCTGACCCAGATTCCAGGGGTTGGTCCTGTAACGGCTAAAAAACTGCTTCAATCCTTCGGAAGTGTGGGAGCCATCCGAACCGTACCGGAAGACGATCTCCGCGCCGCCATTGGCCCCGCCGCCACCGCGAAGGTGTTGGCTTGGCGCATGTCCGCACCCTGATTGAGCTTCCTGATTCCCGATTCTGGATTGGCCTTTCCCCATTGCGAAAGCCGCGGCCGCTGTATTTGAAAGGGACTGAAACGTTTTTATATCACCTCAGCGCGGCCTGACGACCCCCTGATTTTGGTTGCGACCTCGGCCGCGCTGAGTTTTAATTGAAAATCGAAAATCGCCAATCGAAAATTGAATTCAGCGGCCCCCGGACTCCATCTGCTGGAGATCGCTCTTTGCTTTTTCATTGCCCGTTTCGGCGGCTTTCCGCATCCAGCGCAGGCCTTCTTCTTTGTTCTGGGGAACGTTGAGTCCGTAGTAGAAGCTCACGCCAAGCATGTGCATGGCCTTGCTATCACCGGCCTTGGCTTTAGCCAATGTGCTCTTCATACCAGCTGGCACTGGCAGGCTGGGTTCTGCGGTCTGACTGGGCAAAGCCACGATTGGTAAGTTGGTTTTCAAGGAAGTCCTGAAAAATGCGAAATATATTCCTCCAGTAATCAGAAGCAAAATCCCAATGGCCACCGGAATCCAGATCTTTGATGAGCTATCAGTCGGGATGGCCTGCGCCGCCATCGGAATTCGAGCGTGGCTCACTGGCTTGACCGGACTCGCGATAGGCTTGGTTTGAAGTTTGGACCCAGGGAATGGTACTGGGAACTGGCGGTCGGAATAATCTTGGACCGAAAGCGATGGAGTAGGTGGGGGCGTCGAGCGCTCGATGTGTACCGTCGGATCAAGAGGAGGCTGAATGGGCATGAGCAGGGTGGGCGAAGTCACCGCCATACCAATAGAGGTATCCACGGTTCTATCCGGCACTGGACTCAATGGACTCAATGGATGGGGTGAAGCAGGAATATCCGTGGACTTGGCCAGTGGAGAATTGCCTTCCAAGGCCGAAACATCCGGCGGCACCGGTGCCAGGGCTGAATCCGCATTGCTTCTGGTTGCCTCCATGGCCCTAGAAAGCAGGGACCCAGATATCAATTGTGTGGAGACAGTGGAAGACTCCGACGGTTCGGTGGAAGCGGGCCATGGAGATTGGCCATGACGCGTGAGGTAGGTCGATGGATCCTCGGCTGAAATAGGCGTGATGGTCATGGCTTCCATCGGCTCGGTTTTTTGCGGAGCCGCGGGCGCTTTCATCATCGGCATCACAAGGGTCGCTTTCATGGCGATTGGAAGCTCGTCGAGTTCGTGCGTATCGGGGAACACCAGGGTTTCTTCCCAGGATGGAATATCCTTGGCATCCAGCATCATCAGCGAGGGTTTAACCTGGGGTGTCTCACCATGGGTCGCCTCGTCAATGACCTCCATGGCTGTCAGCAGCTTGGGGCGCTCGATGCGCTCGATGGCCCGGGTGGGCTCTTCGAATGACATCTCATCCCGCTTCAGCCGCAGGGTGGCGTCCGCCGCGGGGACACCCATTTGGAGAGCCTGGGTGGGCTCACCCTTCTCAAGCCCCAAGTCCTTCCGGGAAAGGCGCACGGTGCGATCAGCCTCGGTGGGCTTGGTGATTCGATCTTTTGGGAGTTTTGGGTCCATGGGAACAATGAGAGTTAGGGCCAAGCATAACCCTGAGTAGGCCGTTATGACAAAACAACTTGGTCATGAATGATGACTTCACGCCTCGCCTTCGGCTGCCCGACGCCATGCATCAAATCGCGGCACGAAGCAAAAGAACATGATGCTGGTGAGAACGATGAAGCTGCGGGCGAAGCGCACACCATCAAGCCCCGCAAGAGCCCAGTAGGCCAGCCCAAAAAAGCAGCTCACCTCGAAAAGAGCCGAGTAGAGCAGGATTTCGCGAGCTATCACCTTGGGCCTTTCCGCCGCGCCAAGGCCGCGAAACCCCGCCCGGACCTTACCCCATCGCCAGGTGACGAAGGCCGCGCACAGCAGCACGAGCCCAGTGAAGGTATAGCCCAATTGCTTGACCACGCCATCGGGTGGATTCTGCCCTGGGGCGATGAAATTGGTGAACACCAACTGAAGCATCAATGGCCAGAAAACACAAAGCGCCATGCCCGCCAGGTAGGCCCAGCGATAGGCGCGATGCATGGCCTTCAATTCTGAATCTTCAAGAAGGGGCAATGTCTTCTCCTTGCGGGCTAGGTGGTGGCTGCCATTTGAAATCAAGCCGCCTGCACGCGGATCTCACCGAAGGCTTCAACCTGCACCAGGTGGATGCGGCCGGTGCGCACCAATTCCAACAAGGCCAGGAAGGTCAGCACCAGTTCTTCACGGGTAAGGGCGTCGGCCAACAGTCCACCAAAGGGCTTCCAGTCGTGATCCGCGAGTTGCGCGAGAACTTCCCTGATGCGCTGTTCAATGCTCTTGGGCGCCGTGCGCACTTCCACCGGCGGTGGCGGCAGCAGGCGCTTCAAGGCGTCTCGATAAGCCGATAGCAGATCAAAGAGCGTGGCGCGGATGGGCTCTTCCTCGGTGCGGGCATGTTCCTGGATATCCAGGCCCTTGGTGTAGACCACGGATTGC
>JANOLT010000314.1:0-2012 GCA_031419915.1 Holophagaceae bacterium | reverse complement strand
CATGTTCCTCGAAGGCTGCCACCAGGGATCGGAAACGATCCAGGTCCTCAAATTCGGGAAGCTGGCCCATCTGACCCAGGCCTGACACCACCACGGGATGATCGCTCGGCGCGGTTGGGTCCGGCCAGCGGGATGCCAGATTGGAAAGCCGCTCCCACATGGCCCTGGCTTCTCCAGCGCCTTCCTGCAAGGCCAACAGCAGCTTTTGGCGCATCTCCGCAAGTGTGCAGCCCCTGAAGTGCTCTGAGGCGAAATTCGCCATCTCCACCAGGGTTGGGGCATCAAAGCCCCAGGTGTTCTCCAGCATCTGATGTTCCACTTCCCCCAGGCTCCCCACCCAGACACCCACCAGCCGATGTCGGTCCAAGGGTACGAATTCGATGCGCACCAGCCGCGTAGAAGAAAGCCGCTGCGGCAATGCGATGCAGACACCCCCCATCACTTCAGATAGGACACGGCTGGCGTGGCGGAGCCAGGCTTCTGGATCCTGCTCAATGCCCTCCAATGCGGTCTGCAACTGAGCGCCCATGGCCTCGTCCGGTTCCCGAAGCCGCAGCCAGCGGTTCACGTAGTACCGGTAGCCCCGCTCCGTGGGGATGCGCCCCGCGGAAGTATGAGGCTGCGTCACCATTGCATCTTCTTCGAGATCCGAAAGAACATTGCGAATCGTGGCCGATGAAAGGGCTTGGGGATAGCGCTTCGACAGCAGCCGCGATCCCACCGGCTCACCCTCCAACAGGTAAGTTTCGATCAGGGTTTTGAGAACCGATTCGCTGCGGGGGTCTAGAGAGCCGTTCAAGGATTCACCAAGCCCTTTTTCAGGCTTCCTGGCCAGTGCCCGGAACCTGCCTAGGGGGTGGGTCCACTATAGGACATACTTGAATCCGTGAGCATTCCTGCCTATTTACGAATGCAAAGCAAACCTTTATCGAGATGGGGATGTCCGGCACCCGTCGCCATCGCCATCGCCATCACTGGCCCCGATACATGGGTCTGCGCTTTTCCTTGAAGGCCGCCAGACCTTCCAACCGGTCCTCAGTGGGAATCACTTTCGCGTAACAAACTTCTTCGATGCAGAGACCGCCATCGCGATCCAGATCGAGACCCCGATCAATGGCTTCTTTCGCGGCTCGAAGGGCGATGGGGCCGTTGGGCAGGATCTCCCGGGCCAATTCCAGCGCGGATTCCAAAGTCTTGCCTGCTTCGGTGATGCGATCTGCGATTCCGTAGCGCAGGGCCTCAGCCGCACCGAACTTCCGGGCGGTGAAGATCAATTCCTTGGCCCTTGCGCGTCCGATCAGCCGCGGCAGTCTCTGCGTGCCACCGGCCCCTGGAATGATGGCAAGGCTTGTCTCAGGCAGGCCAAGTTTTGCGGAGCCGCCCACCACGCGGAGATCACAGGCCAGAGCAAGTTCCAGGCCGCCACCCAGGGCAGCACCTTCGATGGCAGCGATGGTCGGCATGGGCAGGATCTCCAGGACCGTGAAGGTGGCGCGGAGCTGCTTGACGAAGGCGATGGCCTCTTCTTCGGTCATGTCCGCGCGTTCCTTCAGGTCCGCCCCCGCACAGAACACGCCCGGCACAAGGCTATGCAGGATCACCACACGAATGGAAAGATCGTCAGTAACAACCGCCAGAGCCTCTTTGATCTCCTGCAACAACTGGCGGCCCAGTGCATTCTTCGCTTCCGGGCGCTCCAATCCGAGCATCAGGATGCCGCTGTCGGCTCCGTCAAGGCGCTCAATGCGAATTGTCGCCATTCAGGAAAGTTCCACGATGGCATCGCCTTCATTTACGAACTGCTCGGGCACCACGAAAACTTTCACCACCGTGCCCTCCTCGGGAGAGCCCACAGGAATCTGCATCTGCTTGGTATTCGCTGCGCTCATACGCAAGACCTCCGACCTGATCTGATTACCAACGAGCAACCCCTAGGAAAGCTCGACGATGGCATCGCCTTCATTTACGAACTGCTCGGGCACCACGAAAACTTTCACCACCGTGCCCTCCTC